>JAGQOS010000416.1 GCA_020427265.1 Planctomycetales bacterium | reverse complement strand
GATGACGTCGCCGGTGTATTCAATCACGTATCCGGTGCCGCCGTCGGTCGTAATCTGGCCGATGATGTAGAGGATCACATCTTTGGCCGTCACGCCCGGGCCCAGCTCGCCGTCGACGCGCAGTTCCAACGTCTTCGGCTTCGTTTGCAGCAGTGTCTGAGTCGCGAGCACATGCTCGACTTCGCTCGTGCCGATGCCAAACGCCAATGCACCGAACGCGCCATGTGTGGAAGTATGGCTGTCGCCGCAAACGATCGTCATGCCGGGTTGGGTCAGTCCCAACTCGGGGCCGATAATATGCACGACGCCTTGCTTGGGATCGTTCAAATCATAGAGCCGAATGCCGAACTCCTCGCAGTTGGTCCGCAACGTGTCGACCTGTTGTTTCGAAATCGGATCGGCAATCGGCAACGACCGGTCGGTCGTGGGTACATTGTGATCGCAGGTGGCCGTGGTCAGCTCGGGCCGGCGCACTTTGCGTCCGGAGAGCCGCAAGCCCTCGAACGCCTGCGGGCTGGTCACTTCGTGCACAAGCTGCCGGTCGATGTACAAGATGGTTTGCCGTCCCTCTTCGCTGTGGACGACGTGATTGTCCCAAATTTTCTCAAACAGGGTTCGGGGCGAATTTCCGTTAGCAGCGGACATAAATCGATTCTCTTTCCCACTCGCAGAATACAAGTAAATCAGAACCGCATATTATAGTTTGATCGAGGCCCGGTCCGAAAGGGCCGTTCGTTTCGCGTCCAACAGAACGTGAGAGCCTGCCCGGAATCGAGGACATTACGCGCCGGCCGCCGCCAGCACGGCTTCGTCGTGGGCGCGTTTTTTCGGACAGGCAAATTCCAGCCACCAGCGTTCGGCCGCCGCGCGGTCCCATAGCGGGGCGGCTTCGCAGTCGAGCAATGCTTCGCGTAGTGCAGCGGCCGACTCGAATCGGTCGGCCGGCTCCTTGGCCAGGCATCGCATCACGACCGATTCCAGATCGAGCGGCAATTCGGCGACCAACTCCGAAGGAGGCGTCGGCGGCGTGCGCACATGGTCCATCATGATCCGCATCGGTTTATCGCCGTCGAACGGCGGACGTCCGGTCAGCATGAAGTAGGCCACGGCGCCGAGCGAATAAATGTCACTGCGCGGATCGTCCACGTCGTCGCCCATCGCCTGTTCAGGCGACATGTAGAGCGGCGAACCGGTGATCGTACCCTCCTGCGTCAGATCCGACGATTGAACGTCGCCAATCATCGTCTTCACCAGGCCAAAATCAAGCAACTTGGTCACGTCGTACATGCCGCCGCGATGGGCGGCGAAAAGGTTACCCGGCTTAATGTCGCGATGAATCAGTCCATGGCAGTGCGCTTCGGCCAAGGCGTCGCATGCCTGCGACAACAGGTAGATCGCGCGTTCGGGCGGCAGCGGACCGTGGCGCCGAACCAATTCCTGTACGCTATGACCGGGCAGGTATTCCATCACATAGTAAAACGTCCCGTCGTCGGCCTGGCCGTAGTCGAAAATCTCAACCGTATTCCAATGAGTCAGCTTGGCCGTGGAACGCACTTCGCGTTCGAACCTCGCGAGCACGCGCGGATCGCCGGCCTTTTCCGGGCGAATCAGCTTGATCGCGCAGGCGCGCTTGAGCAGTTGGTGCTCGGCCAAATACACATCGCCCATGCCACCAGAGCCGATTGGCTCTTTCAACCGATATTGCCCCAACTGCTTGGCTTCGAAGGCCTGTCGCCGCAGCGAGCCGATTGTATGCACGCCGATCGTTGCACTTACGGCCGCCAGGGTCATGATCATCGGCATGCGGAAGAAGTAGCTTTCAAATTCTTCGCTGCGCACCAACGCGGCGAACGCGGGCGAGGTCGCCGCCACATAGATTGAAACCAGGATCGGCGCGGCGGCCATTGCCCCAACAACCGCCGCCGCGCGGCGCCACGTATTTGGAATGAACAAAGCGTAGGTAAAGATTAGCATCAGCCAGGGTCCCACAACGGCGGACAAATATCCGTTCTCCGCGCCATGTCGCAGTTCTGCGCGTTGCATGGCGATAAACAGCAGTGCCGGGCAGCCGAAAATGAGCAACTCGGAAACCCGCAGCTTCAGGAGCGAAATGACACAGCGGCGGCAAAGCGAAAACCCCAACGCCCCAGTCACGACTACGGCTGCAACATGCAGGGAGAAAACGGTCGCTCCAAACACGGCCAGATAGTTATCCAGCACAAATACACCGCGAATAAGAAACGCGAGAAAACCGGCGAACATCAACAGCGAGGAAATTCGCAGACGCTGGCGCAGCGTGCTTTGCGTGTCGGCCGAAAGATGGGCCGTGCTGCCTTCCACCAGCGCCATGGGGGCGCGCGGCCTGGCGGGTGGCTTGGTCAGAGCGGCGACCGGCGATTCGATCGTCTCATCAAACGCAGATGAATTGCCGGCGTCTGCCACCCGAGTCCCTTTCGCTCGAGGGGGGCGAATTCCATTTCGGCTCGTAAGCCCTTGATACGCAACTGCATGGTAGCCGGTTCGCGCGCAACTTGCGATTGCTGGCCTTTGCAAGACGAGACACGCGATAAGCTAGCGGGTTCACGGGCCCGGGCGTGTAGTTCCGAGCCAATTCGGCAGTCCGCCGCGGCAATTCACAGGATTTTCGCTCACTTTTGGGGAAATCGCGCCGCCGGCGAGTATCATGGAGCAGGGGCCCCGCATCGCGTTCCCCGGCTGAAGATCCCGTTTTCCATCGCCACGGTTGCGTTTCATGCCGCGATTCGCCCCTCGGATTCCCCAGCAACTCTTTGGCCGGCGGCACGCGCGGCGTACGAGACACAAAGGCATGACTCGCCCCGCGGTCGAAACGCTTGAAATGCGGCGGTTGCTCGCAGCCGACTCGCTGCTCCAGGTCACGATCGACTACCGTTACGACACAAACGACTTCTTCAATTCGCAGGAAAAACGTGATCGCCTGCAGGAAGCCGCCGATTTGATCGCCGGACAGTTGGGCGACGATCTCGCGGCCATCGTTCCCGGTGAAGTGCAGGGGATTACCAACCGCTGGACGGCGTCGTTCTTTCATCCGGCTCTCGGCAGCGAGACCACGTTCCCCGACCTGGTCGTGGACGAGAACGAATTGATCATTTTTGCGGGCGGACGCAATTTGGGCGGGTCGCTGCGCGGCCTGGGCGGACGCGGCGGCTTTACGGTCAGCGGCACACAAGAATTCGTCGACCTGGTGGAAACGCGAGGCGAGCAAGGCGTGACCGATGGCGCGACGGCCAACGAATACGCGCCGTGGGGCGGCGCGATCACGTTTACGACCAGTTCGAGTGTCGACTGGCACTTCGGCGCGACCACCGACGGCCTGACTGCCGGCAAGACCGATTTCTTTTCCGTCGCGTTGCACGAGATGATGCATGTCTTTGGTTTCGGCACGGCCGAATCGTGGGATCGGCTCGTCAACGCCGACACTCGCCGCTTTCTGGGCGCAGCGGCAACGGCCGAATACGACGGCGCGGGCAACGTGCCGCTGAGCAGCGATTTAACACACTGGCAAGAGGATCTTGCCGATAATGGATTCGAAACGGCGATGGACCCGACGCTCACGCAGAGCGAACGCAAGTTGCTCACACCGCTCGACCTCGCCGCACTCGACGACATCGGCTGGGAGTTGATCACGCCCGAAGCCAACGCGCAGGTCGACGTCACGGTCGTCGACCAAGCCACGCCAACCAATAGTGCCGGCGAAGTCGCCCAGCTTCCCGCAAGCATCGCATCGACCAACGAGTGGCGGCCGCTTCAGATCGAAGTGTGGCTCAGCACGCCCGGAGACAATGCGAATGGGATTCGCCAGGCGTCGGTTGAATTGTTTGTCGAGCCTCAATATTTTTCCGTGGCGAGTGTCGAAGCGGGACCTTCCTTTTCGGGCGAGTTCAACGCCGACATTACCGGCGATACGGGCCACATGATACTCGCCGGCGACGCCGCGGCCGGCAACGTCGTCGGCGTGAACGGCAACCTGCTACTCGCGCGCGTGAACCTGGTTCCGGTCGAAGCGGGCCCCGGCGTGCCGATCGACTATAGTGCGATCGAACCGGCAAGCCCGGCGGCGCCCGGCTGGATCGCGTTCGACGCGGCAAACGCATCGGTGGAAGTGACTTCGGGCGTGGCGGCAAACGTTTCCGTCGGCGCGGCGGATCCACCGGCGCTGTGGCCCATCCTCTACGACCTGAACGATGACGGCCGGATTGGTTTCGCCGACCTGTCGATTTTTACGGAACAGTTTCTGATCTCATCGACAAGTAATGCGGCGGCGGCGAAGGCCGACTTCGACCAATCGGGCCGCGTCGGTTTCAGCGACATCAGTTGGTTCGCCGACAATTTCCTCAAGACCCGCGACGGGGGGGCGGAAATCAGCTTCCCAGCGAGCGTTGGCGTTTCATTCATTCCGGCGGCGTTGGCGGCGGAAAGTTCGTTCGCCACCCCGCCGCCGGCCGCGGTTCGTGTCAGCGACGTCGCAGCATGGACTATTACGCAAGAGCTTCTCGA
>JAGQOS010000415.1 GCA_020427265.1 Planctomycetales bacterium | reverse complement strand
CCTCCAGAGCGCGACGCGCCATCTCGAAATGCAGACGATTGGGCGTGGCGATGTGGACGGAATCGACTTGTTGATCGGCGAGAACATCGGCATACGCATTGTAGGCGCGGTCGATGCCCAAACTCGCTGCGGCCGTCTGCGACTTGTTGGTATTTGATCCCAAGATGCCGACCACGCGCACGCCAATACGCCGGAGTGCCTCGACATGCACCCAACTCATGAATCCTGTGCCGATAATGGCAACACCAAGCTGTTTCACGAGGCTTTGCCTTGTTGCTCCGCGAATCGATGCGCGCTTTGGGAACTTTCGATACCACGTGACTTCCACGGACTTCGGCAAGTTACGACGACGTTGCCCCTGTTGTCAACTGGCGGGAAATGTTTGACGCGGCAAGGCCCGTGCCCGATACTGATCAGGCCGAATGTGTGATCCCGTTACGAAATGATCGCTGCGATCTGGAAAGGGTTAGGATGTCGTCCTGGAACTCGAAATGCTGGCTCGACGCCTTCGGAAGGCAATGCCGGTCGATAAAGATTGTTGCCGCAATCTGCGTGCTCATCGGCGCGAACATCGCCTCATTGCAAGCGGCCAAGAAGGACCCGGCGGCAGATGCCGCCAAGCCGAACATCGTATTCATTTTGGCGGATGACATGGGGTATGGCGATGTCGCGCACGCCGGTGGGTTGGCTGCGACACCCCATATCGATCGGCTGCGCGCTGAAGGAATGCGATTTACGAATGGCCATACGACGTCGTCGGTCTGCACGCCCACGCGCTACGGCATTTTGACAGGTCGCTACAATTGGCGGTCGCCACTTAAAAGATCGGTGCTCTTTGGGCTCGATACTCCCTTGATTCCCTCGAGCCGCGCGACCGTCGCCAGCTTCCTCCACGATCGCGGATATCGTACCGGTGTTGTCGGTAAATGGCACCTGGGGCTTGGCTGGCAAAAGCTCCCCAACGGCGAGAAGCGGGAATCGGCATCGGGGCCGACGAAAGGGGGCGGCTGGGATATCGATTACAATCAGAAGGTCGAAGGCGGCCCCACGGCGCTCGGGTTCGATTCGTCGTTCATCATCCCCGCATCGCTCGATATGTTCCCGTACGTTTATCTGCAGGACGACCGGCCGGTCGAACCTGCCACGGTTACGAAGGCATTTCATCGCGCTGGGCCGGCGGCGAAAAGTTTCGAAGCGGTCAACTGCCTGCGCGATTTCGCCGCCGAGTCGCGTCGGTTCATCGCACGCGATTCTGAGAAGAAGCAGCCGTTCTTTCTCTACCTTCCTCTCACGAGTCCGCACACGCCGATCGTGCCTTCACCCGCGTGGCAAGGCAAATCGAAGCTCGGACCGTACGGCGATTTTGTGATGGAGACCGATTGGGTTGTGGGCCAAGTGCTCGAAGAGCTCGATAAGCAGGGCCTGGCCGACAACACACTCGTGATCTTCACAACCGACAATGGTTGCTCCCCGGCGGCCAAGATTCCGGACCTGGTCAAGAAGGGACACTATCCCAACGCCCATTGGCGCGGCCATAAGGCCGACATTTTCGAAGGGGGCCACCGGGTTCCGTTCCTCGCTCGCTGGCCCGGCCATGTGAAACCCGGTAGCGAGTACGGCCAGTTGGTCTGTTCGGTCGACCTGTTCGCCACGGCAGCCGAAATTTTGGGCGAAGCCGAGGCCGTCGGTCCGGCGGCGGCGGAAGATTCGTTCTCGTTCCTTTCCGCACTCGAAGGTGATCGGGCGAAGACGCGCGAATCGCTGATTCATCATTCTATTGCCGGGCAGTTCGCCATCAGTCGCGGCAAGTGGAAGCTATGCCTGTGTCCCGGTTCCGGTGGTTGGAGCGAGCCGCGCCCGGCGCAAGCCGTGAAAGACAAATCGCTGCCGCCGGTTCAGCTATTTGATCTCGACTCCGACCCGAGCGAAACAACCAACCTGGTCGACCAGCACCCCGACGTGGTTGCCGGCTTGGTCGAGGAACTCGCCACAGCGATCGCCCATGGCCGCACGACCGCCGGGCCGAAACAAGCGAACGATGGCTGGCCCAAAACGTTTGCCGGGCGAGTGCTCGCGGCTTATCCGCAGTTGGAGGAAAAGTAGCCACGTCCGCAAGTGCGGCGTGCATAGGACCTTCGATGACGCACCAGACGAAAGATTCGGCAAAGCATTGCCTCGTTTGCAACGCCCCGTTGGCCGAGGGAGTGCGATTCTGCGCAGCCTGTGGCATGCATCACTTCGATCGCAACGCGGCTAAAATCGCGGCTGCCCAAAGAGACATGGATCGCGCTGCCAAGCAGCAACGCATGGCCGCCTGGAAATATTGGTGGCGATTTTTCATGACCGGGCTGAGACGATAGCATAGGCCGCTGCCGGCGAATCGCGATGTTTCCGCTTGTCTGACTTTGGCCTCCATCTTCGCCGTTCGCCAGCCACTAGGGGCGTTGGGAGTACGCGGAAATCGCCGCCTCGCGAAATGCTCCTTGCGCTTTCGCTCCGTCGCCCGGGAAACCGGCATGTTGGACCAGCCAGATAAGGATCAGCCCGGTATTTCGATCTGCCGTCGAATTGGTCGAATAAGCGCCGCCGTGGCCGAAGCTCTCGCCGTTGACCGAGAATCCAAAGCCGTAGCTGGAGCCCACGTCGTCGGGTGTTTGTCGACTCGTTAGCTGCGCTACCGCTTCCGGCGAGAGATAGCGTTTGCCTGCGAATTCTCCGCCGCCGAGCAACATCTGATAGAAGCGTGCGACGTCGGCGGCTGTCGAAAACAGGCCGCCAGCGGGCATTGGAAATCGTTGTACGCGGTCAGAGAGCGGATAAAGCAATTGCGCAATCTGCGTCGCTTCGAGTCCCTTGTTCTCGGGGCCCGGCTTGTACGACTTGGCGATTCGCTCGGCCTGCACTGCGTTCGGCCAGAAGGTTGTGTCGGTCATTCCCAAGGGTTTGAGGAGGCGCTCGTCGAGGAATTGCTCGTACGGGCGACCGCTTACCACTTCGATAATCCGTCCCGCCGTATTGATCCCGCAATTGCTGTATTGATACTTTGTGCTCGGTTGAAACTCGAGCGGGGCCATGGCGTAACTACGCACGCGAGCTGAGAGCGGGTAGAGATCGAGCGTGGGCTGTTCCACGAGTGTGGCAAACGGTAAGCCGCTTGTGTGCGAGAGAATTTCGCGAATCTTGATCGGGTGATCGGGCCGGCCGAGCACTAAACGGTCGCCGGACTTTTCCGCGACAACCATCTGTCCGCGAAACTCGGGCAGATACTTTTCGACCGGATCTTCCACGCTCAGTTTGCCCTCGTCCGCGAGCATCATCAGCGCGGCTGCCGTGATGGGCTTGGACTGCGACGCGATCCAGAACATCGAATCGGGGCTCATCGCCTTACCGGCTTCGCGATCGGCCGCACCGACCGCCTCCACGGCAAGCACCTGCTGCTGGCTCGCCACAAGCATGACAGCCCCGGCCAGTTCCTCTCGCTCGACGAACGGCTGCACACGTTCGACGAGCGATTCACTGCGCTGATCGGCAAAACCAGGCCGAATCAAAAGCAGTACAAAGAAGATGCCAGCCCAGGTTTTTGTCATTGTCATCGCAAGTCGCCTTTGCATGAGAAGCAGCTTTGAATCTTCGCTGCCGTAGTTTATGCGTTCAAAATACGGGCACGCCTAGTTTAGTCTCGCAACGAAGGCTGTACGACACGTTCCGCGACGCGTCAAACTTTTTTACGTTGATAAACTACAGTAAATGGGTAATTCAGTCCGATAAGCAAAAGGAAGGATATTACCAGATGCGTTTCCGGCATCATGAGCCGTTGGCGTTGTCTGTGGGCCAAGCATGGATGGTCGGCCCCGTGTAGTGGCGGATGAGGCGGTGCGTTACGGCCAACGCGCGTGTTCCTTCGCCGCAAACTCACCTGGCCTCCTGTGATTGGAATGTTCCATGCCCCGTGATCTTCCCCAGGTCGTTCTGCTTTCGAGCGCCGAAAGCGATGGCGACGACGGCATCTGGCAGTTTCATTTGAAGCTGTCGCACGGCGAATCTCTCTTGTCGGCTCGCGATTTCGAGCCGAATGTTTCCGGAGAACGATTGGAATTGCTTGCGCTAGTCCGCGGACTCGAAGCAATCGATCGGCCCTCGCGCGTGCAGGTGGTGACCGACAGTCGCTACGTCAAGAGAATGCTGCGCTACGGACTCGAGGAATGGCGCGAGAACGACTGGTGTTGGGAGCACTATGGCAGTTTTGTTCCGATCAAACACCGCGACCTTTGGCAGCGTGTCGATAGGGCGTTTCAGATCCACGCCTTGGAAACACGGCGTTGGCGGATCGATCGCGGCCACGGGGCAACTACCCGTCGGGCGCCGCGGCGAAGCGTCGTCGCGCATGCGGCGCATTCCCACGAAGATCGCAGCTTGCCGAGGCGAGCGCGGCAGTGGGTGGCGGACGAAGTGCGGCGTTTTGGCGAGGGAACGGTCGCACCGGTCCTGGCCGCGGTTTGAGTAAGGTGAAGCCACATCCATGGTCAATCGGTCCGCCGCGCG
>JAGQOS010000414.1 GCA_020427265.1 Planctomycetales bacterium | reverse complement strand
AACGAGTTCGGACAGATTCTCGCCTCGCGCGAAAACGGTCCGCTGTTGCTGATCCTCGACAAGGACCACGACGGCGTGTTCGAGACCGTGCATACGTATTGCGATCAGGTAAAGAACTGCCAGGGCATTCTGGCATTGAATGGCGAAGTCTTCGTCTCGGCCGACGGTCCCGATGGCGCCGCCGTGTACCGGTTATCGGACGAAGACCGCGACAGCCAGGCCGAGAAGGTCGTGCCGCTGATTCGCTTCGCGGGAACGATCGGCGAACATGGCCCGCATGGCCTGAGCCTAGGCCCCGACGGCATGCTCTATGTCGTTACCGGCAATCATACGAATCTGCATGCCGAGCAAACGGCCTACGCCGAAACGAGCCCGCTTGCGCACTTTCACGATGGCGATCTGCTGACCCCGCGCTACGAAGACCCCAGCGGCCACGCCGCGGGCATTACCGGGCCGGGCGGAACGGTTCTGCGCACGAGCGTGCAGGGCGGTCAGGTGGAATTGGTCGCCGGCGGGCTGCGCAACGCCTACGATCTGGCGTTCGACGCCCAGGGCGAAGTCTTTACTTACGATTCCGACATGGAAGCGAACAAGGGCACGCCCTGGTATCGCCCCATTCGATTGCAGCATGTCGTTCCGGGCGGCGACTACGGTTGGCGTAGCGGCTGGGCTCGTTTTGCGCCGTATTTCCCCGATGCCTTGCCAGCCACCTACTACGGCGATCGCGGCTCGCCCACCGGCATGGTCTTCTACAACCACGTCAAATATCCGGTCCGCTTCCAAGGGGCGTTGTTCAGTTGCGATTGGTCGCAAGGGCGCATCAATGTACTGCACATGGAGCCCAACGGCGGCAGCTACCGTGTGGAGTCGCAAGTGTTCGTCGAAGGACGGCCGCTGAATGTAACCGATATCGCCGTCGGTCCCGACGGTTGGCTCTACTTCTGCACTGGCGGTCGCGATACCGAAGGCGGCATCTATTGCGTCACTTGGAAGGGCGCCATTCCGCCCCAGGTGACCGACTTCGGCACGGGTATCAACGCGGCTTTGCGTCAGCCGCAGCTCGATTCCGCTTGGGCGCGGCAGGCCGTGGCCAAAATCAAGCAGGAGCTTGGCCCGCAATGGGCGGCTCAGTTGAATGCGGTGGCCAAGAATCCGCAGCGTGGCTACGACGAACGCTTGCGCGCCCTGGAACTAATGCAACTCACGGGACCGTTTCCCACGACCACGCTGTTGTTGGAATTAGTTCGCGATGAAAACGAGTTGGTGCGCAAGAAGGCCGCCTACTTAATGGGCATTCATTCGAACGAAATCGTTGCTCGTAAGCTCATCGAATTGTTGCACGACCCCTATCCGGCAGTTCGACGCCAGGCTTGCGAATCGCTCGTGCGATCCGGCTACAACCCGCCGGCCGATGACCTGATTCCGCTCTTGGGCGACTCCGATCGCTTTGTCGCCTATGCCGCGGCCCGGGCGATTGAACGCGTGCCGCAGGGCGAATGGCAAACTAAAGTGATCGAAAATCAGCGGTTGCGCATTTTCCTCATCGGCTCGATCGCCCTGCTGGGTGTCGATGGCAGCGCCGAAACGTCGCTGGCTGTCGTGCGCAGAGCCGAAGAAATCGTCGCGGGCGATATTCACGAACCCGGCAAACCCGAAGGCTTTGTCAGCGACATCGATTTCACGATGCTGCTGCGCGTGTGCCAGATCGCCCTCACGCGCGCCGGTCTCGAGTCGAAGGACGTTCCCGAGTTGCAGCGTTTACTGGCGACCGAGTACCCGTCGACCGATCCGCTCATCAATCGCGAACTCGTGCGTACGCTGGTTTATTTACAGGAACCGTCGATTACCAGCCGCTTGATCGAGCAGCTCGATAGCGATATTCCCGTGATCGAGAAAATTCACATCGCCGCCTGCGCGCCGTTCCTCAAAGCTGGTTGGACATCCGAAGAGAAGATGTCGCTGCTGTCGTTCTATCACAATGCGTCGAAGGTCAGTGGCGGCGCGAACATCAAAACGTATATGGAACAGTTCTCGCGTGACTTCGCCGTGAATCTCGACGAAGTCGAATACCTGAGCGTCATCGAACATGGCGAGCGCTGGCCTGCTACGGTCATGGCGATTCTGCCCAAGCTGCCGGCCGAACCGAGCAAACGCGTACTCGGCGCGCTGATGCGCCTCGATGCGCAACTCGACGCCCAGCCGGGCGAGAAGGAAGAAATCGTTACCCGCGTGCAAACCGGCATCGTCGCCATTCTCGGCCGCAGCCGCGATCCCAAGGGCATGGAGCATCTGCGCCACGTCTTCGAAACCCAGCCCGACCGGCGCCTGATTGTGACCGCCGGCCTGGCCCAAGCGCCCGACGAGCCGAATTGGTCGTTGCTCGTACGCTCGCTGCCGATTCTCGAAGGCGCTTATGCCCGCGAGGTCATGACGAAGCTCGCCACGGTCGATCGCGCGCCGCAAGATCCGGAGATCCTGCGCCAATTGATCCTGACCGGCCTGCGGCTGAAGGACGAAGGCGGACAGCAGGCGATCGACCTGCTCGCTTATTGGACCAGCAATCGGTTGCACACGGAGAGCGATACCTGGGAAACAGGCATCGCCAAATGGCAGCAATGGTTCGCTAAAACGTATCCGGAACTTCCCCCGGTTGAGCTTCCCACCGACTCGGAAGACGGCAAATGGACGTACGACCAGCTGCTCGCATTCCTGCAAAGCCCCGAGGCCGCGCAATCGAATTCGCATCGCGGCGAAGCGGTCTTCGAAAGAGCGCAATGCGTGAAGTGCCATCGCTACGGCGATCGCGGCGAAGGCATGGGGCCCGACCTCACGACCGTCGCTCGCCGCTTCCATACCAAGGAAATTTTGCAGTCGATCGTCTTCCCCTCGCACGTGATCTCCGATCAATATGTGAGCAAGAAGATCGTTACCGAAGACGGCCGCGTGCTGGCCGGCATTGTGAGCGAGGCCGGCGACGAATTTGTCGTGCTGACCTCGACCGGCGAGAAGGTGCATCTGCCGAAAGACGAGGTCGAAGACATGGCGGCCAGCAACACGTCGGCCATGCCCGATGGCCTGCTCGACGCGCTCACGCTCGAAGAGATCGCCGACCTGTTTGCCTACATGCAAACCCAGCCGCGCACAAGCATCACTAGCCGCCGCGACAAGGCGCCCAAGTAATCGACGCCTTGCCCGGGGCCAACCGATCGCGCCGCCCGCGCGGCCGGTAAGTCGGACCTGTAACCGCGTGCGACGAAGTATGCATGCTCTGTTGCACGCCCGCCGTG
This sequence comes from Planctomycetales bacterium, assembly GCA_020427265.1. GTDB lineage: Bacteria > Planctomycetota > Planctomycetia > Pirellulales > JAGQOS01 > JAGQOS01. Next base: position 1,265 of record JAGQOS010000414.1, on the reverse strand, counting down.
GTGATGCGGCCATTTTTCCCGGAAAACGGCCATATTGCGGTGCAAAAGGGTGCATAATGGTGCACATTTCGCATAGTGCAACGATGCACACTTGCACAATGAACCGGCCCTCCATGCTCGCCAATCGCTCGCCGCATGGCTGTCGCTTGCAACATGCCGCGCTCACGACTCGTTTAACGGCAAGCCGCAGGCGCCGGCGCGTCCTGAATCCCTGCCATAGCCTCGCAGACCGGGACCGAGCCTCGAAGGCCGGGCCGAGCGCAGCGAAGTTCCGGCAACATAAGCATCGCATCCGGCCCGTCCTGCCGGAGCATCGTCGCGGCGCTCCTCGATCCGGCCTACTCTCCAACCGCCCGCGCCTCGCGCCAAAAAAGAAAGGGCGACTGCCGGCGGCACGCCGCTCGCTACGCGCCATCGTCTACGGCTTGCCATTAAACAAGAAGTGCGCGCCCTGGGACTGTCCCAATTTTCGCGCCCACGAGAATGGGACTGTCCCTCTCGTCACGCAAGCGTTGAGCGACCGTCTTTGGGGGCGCGCCAGCAACTGCCCCAATCGCCGCGCGAGCGTCGAAAGAGTTTAGCTGCGCGCGCGAGTCCGAATTCCAAATCTGACGTTAGACATTCGAAATTAGAAGTTGTCCGCTTCTGGCCGCACTTCGCGTGCATGTACACCGGACACGCCATTTACAGGCCGATGCATGCCCGCCGCTTTCGCGTCGCACGCGTTCCGCCCAACGCTCCAAACCCAATTCGTCATTCGAAATTCGTCATTCCAAAGTTGTCGTCCTTTGTCGCAGTCGGCGAGCGAAATGGCGTGTTTTGACGTTTTCTGTCGCAACCCTGCGACAAAACGCGACAGGCCGAAGTGCCAAAAGTCCCGTATTGTTCGCATGGCCAAGGGGCGAATGTCGCCTTTTGTCGTGTTTTGTCGCGTATAGTCATGTTTCTTAGCAGCCACGCCATTCGAGCAACCTCGCCGACCAAACAATCGCCCCATCTTGTTGTTCCTTTAGCCCTAGGCCCTCAGTGCTGGATTATCGACTTGGTGTATTTAAGTTTAAATAAAATTACTCAAAAGTCAATCCCCTAGTTAGCAATTTAGAGCCGCCCGGTTCCCGATCGAGTCGCCCTATTGCCTGCGTCCTTGGCGAACTTGACGGTTCGAGAACGAGCTTGGCACGTTGCCGGGCCGGGCACGTACTGGGCGTGCCATTCATCCCTCGCCACGATACAATCCGTTCCGGAAGCGCAAGGCGCCGCTCCGA
>JAGQOS010000413.1 GCA_020427265.1 Planctomycetales bacterium | reverse complement strand
AAACGCCGGATCCCGTCTTCAATTTCGACAATCGCTGTTTCCGCCCCGCCTTCATCCAGCGCCGCCAAGGCCGAAGCTTTCACCTGATGAAACATGACATACGGACGATACTGTTCGTGGGAAAGGATCCAGTCCTCGTCTGGTCCATGCAACGCCGCAAATTCCATCAGTTCCAGCGTGTGTTCGGCGTCGAGCTTGGCCTTACGAAATTCGCGCAAGGCGAGCCAGCAAATGCGCCGATGGTAGAACTGCACAAACTCGCGATCGACCTCTTCGCATTGTGCTTCGCTCAACACGAAACTATCGCCGTCGCGAAGCGACTCGGACAAGAGGTAGTCGAAATACGTCTCCGCGCCATACGGCCGCTGCCCATCGGGGCGGCCGTCGACTTCCATCTGCAAGACACCCATCTCGATCCGCATCTGCAGCACCTCGCGACCATCGTCTCCTTCGACAAAGCGCGCAACGACGTTGCCGGGTTCGTAGGCCCAGGTTTGCAAAATGCCGTCGATGTTTTTATCCGGTTCCATGGACCCATTCACGTTGCGATGGAAAAAACTCTGGCGAGCGGCCGTTCGGCAACCCTTGCCATACACGCCCGTTCACGAGCAATGCATTATACGCAGCTCGTATCGCTAGAGCGATGGAGCGGCTGCGATTTTCTATTTTCGAGCGCGAACGCGGTGAAAATGGAGTTGGACTTCGCGGTCGACTACGCGGCGAACGCCTTCGAGCAGGCAGCGCGGCTCATTGTCTTCCTGTCCCAACCGAACGATGTCGTCAATTCGGGAACTGGGGGGCATCGAGAATGTTGACTGAAAGATGATCTGATTTCCCGCATCCAATTCTGGAACAATGAAGTGACATGTCGCGCCAAACGTGAGCATCTTGCTAGCATGTGCGTCGTGGTAAGGTCGCATTCCCGGAAAGCCTGGTAGCAGCCCATGATGGAGATTTATAATCCGACCCCCGGCAAACTTCCAACAAGTGCTTGGCGGCAACACGCGCATGTAACGAGCGAGCACGACATAATCCACGTCATGCTCGTCGAGTAGTGCGACGATTTGGTCTTCGTTCGGGCGTCCCTGGCTGTCGCCAACGTGATGCCAGGGCACGTCGAATTGCTCGGCGATTCCTCGGCACGCAAGACGATTGCCGATCATGAGCGCCGGGTCGGCGCGCAATTGCCCGTCGCGAATCGCCCGCAGCACGGCCAAGGCGGGTTCCGGGCGGTACGTTGTGCAGATCGCCAGCCGCGGTCGTGGCCTTTCATCTGCCGACCAGACTCGCAAGGAAAGGTTCTTGAGCCGTCCGATCTCGTCCATGGCGCGTCTCAAATCATCGAGATCGACGCCCTGAAGCTGGATCCGCAGCAACATGGCGAAGAGCCCCTCTTCGTCATGGTCGTACATTTGGATTTCGGCGATATTCGCGCCCAAACCCGTAATGTAGTGAATGATCGGGTCCGCCAAGCCTACGTGGTCGGGGCCCACAGCCGTAATGACGATTTCCATATCCAAGTCTACAGCGAACGGAGTGCAAATAATCGCCAGGGCGATCAAACCCATGAGGCTACCCCGTTTGCCAATTGTTGGCAAGGTCGCCGCAGCGCCGTGCTAGCCTTCGCCACCTTCATCGCGCAAGTAGAGTTCTTGCAACAACTCTCCTTCACGCAGGTCGTGCTCTTCCATTCGCCGGATCAGCCGGGCGACTTCATCGCATAACGAATTGAAGCGAGTTTCGTCCTGTGGATCCAGGCCCTCGATTTCCGGAACGAGGTCGCGAAGCGACTCGCGAAACACGTCGTGATCGGAAAGCAATTGCTGCGCTTCCTCGGTCAGGCTCGGGTTGGCCTGGCTGATCGACTCGACATATCCCCCGCGCTCTTCGAGTGCGAGTTGATGTTCCAAATGACGCTGCAGCGCGCGGATGATGAAAACTACACCCGAGAGCTTGCGCGACAATCCGGTTTGTGGCGTACGCCAAGACAGCGTGACGGACAACGCCTCTTTGATGTGTTGCAACGCTCGATGCTCATCATGGCAAGATTGCGCCGTGTCTTCTTGGATCATCGAGATGTCCTCCCAGCTGAAGGATGGTGAACTGGCCGGAAAACACCTCCTTATTCTACGCCGTTCGACACGCCAGCACACGCACAATCGATCGGGCTCGGGAGCAATTCTCGACGTGCGCCGCTTGCCTCGAATTCTTGCTGAGCACTCCCAGCGCTCCGAAGTTGCCTGCTTGAAATGGGTTACATCGAGGCAAAGCCTGCGCAGGATAGCTCGCGTAACGCAATGCATGAACCAACGTCGGTGCGAATTATTGCGATGATGCACTCATCGAAATGCTTCCTTAGTCGAATCGCTGTGGCTCGCCGGTGGAAACCTTCCACTCAGTCGTCGCCTCGAGGGCGCAAGCGACGCGATTCCTTGCGCTGCGAATGGCGGCGTTTTTCTTCCAGGCGCTTGGCCTTTTGGCGCTGACTCACTTTGGTGGCTTTACGCGGCTTCGGCGGTATCGCTACGGCAAGGATCAGTTGCCGAAGTTTCTCGACGCAGTCGTCGATATTTCGTTTCTGATCTCGATATCGTTGGCTTGTTACGAGCAATTCACCCGCTTGATTGATTCGGCGGCCGTACTTGGCCGTTAGTCGCTGGCGAATAGATTCCGGAATACTTTCGTTGAGCGAAACATTCCATCGCAATTCCGCTTTGGAGTTAACCTTGTTCACATTTTGCCCGCCCGGTCCTGAACTGCGGACAAACGAAAAAGAAACTTCATCGGACGGGATGCGCAGGCGAGAATTAACGATCAGATCGCTAGCCATGATGAACGAGGGTTTGGACGTGCGGCGTTATGGTTTGTTATATTAGCGACAGTTTGAACAGGATATCAGCATTCTATCGGAATCGATGGCGACGCCTATGTCATTCGCACCGGGTTTTCGTTACGCACTTCTTGTTGTTGTCGCCGCCTGGCTGGGCGCATCGCTTCTTTGGGAGCAAGAGCTAAAAGCACAGTCGGCCGGGGCACAGGTCAAGAACTTGGCGCAACGTGTCGACGGCCATGATTGGCCGGACTTTCTCGGGCCGAGCCGGGATAGCAAGTCTCAGGAAACAGGAATCCTCACAAAGTGGCCGGCCCGCGGACTTCCTCTCGTGTGGTCTCACGATTTAGGTGTGGGCTACGGAATTGGTGCGATTTCGCGAGGTCGTTACTTTCAGTTCGACCGCTTCGGCAACGTGGCGCGCATCTACTGTTTGCAGAGTGAGACTGGGCGGGAACTATGGAAATTCGAATATCCATGCGAATACGAAGACATGCTTGGATACAACAACGGGCCACGCTGTTCTCCAGTTGTCGACGGTGAGCGACTTTATGCTTTCGGCGTAGAAGGCATGCTTCATTGTTTGCGCGTGACGGATGGCAAGCTGCTATGGAAGCGAGACACAGCCAACGACTATGGAGTGGTTCAAAATTTTTTTGGAGTAGGGAGCACGCCGATTGTCGTGGGCGATTTGCTGATCGCGATGATCGGAGGAAGTCCCAGCGATAGTCCGCACGTGTATAGCGGTCGTGTGCAAGGCGACGGCAGCGGAATTGTTGCGTTCGACAAGTTCACCGGCAAAGAAAAGTACCGGCTGTCCGACGAATTGGCCAGCTACTCCTCGCCAATTTGCCGGCGCGTCGGCGATCGGCTTTGGTGCTTCGCGTTCGCCCGCGGAGGCTTGCTCGGTTTCGAACCGCAGGCCGGCAAGCTCGATTTTCATTTCCCTTGGCGCTCGGCCAAGTTGGAAAGCGTAAACGCTGCGACACCGATCATCGTGGGCGACTCGGTATTCATTACCGAAACTTACGGTCCCGGCAGCGCCATGCTGCGCGTGCAGCCGGGCAATTGCGACGTGGTATGGCAAGACGACGAGCGGTCGCGAGATAAGGCAATGATGGCCCACTGGAATACCCCGATTTATCACGACGGGTATATTTACGCCAGCAGTGGGCGTCACACGGCTAACGCCGAATTGCGCTGCATCCGCGCTAGCGATGGTGAAGTGCAGTGGAGTGAACCTGGGCTAACACGATGCTCGTTGCTCTACGCCGATGGCCACCTGATTTGCCTGAGTGAAGATGGCGCGCTGCGACTGCTCCGCGCCACGCCTGAGAAATTCGACGAGGTTTCGGAAATGATTCCACGTGACGGCGCCGGGTTGGATCGGCTCTTGGAATACCCAGCCTGGGCGGCTCCGGTCCTTTCGCATGGCCTGCTCTATGTGCGCGGCAAGTCGAAGCTGCTGTGCTTTGAACTCATTCCGCAGCGCTAGATCGACTGGAAATCGACAGTCGCGATTGTCGGGAGGTTTCGCTGAGAATTCCGAGTCGAAAGGGTCCGCTCTCGTCGCTCACTACGACCTAACTTTGCTGTCCGCCGCCGGTGCGTGAAGCGAATTGGCGCCCGGATCGATGGCGGGCGTTGCCGCGGAGTCCGAGGCCACGCCCGCTTGTCCGCGCCGTGGCTTCGGCCAGCAATTTTTCAAAGGCGTCGCGCGAATGTACGATCAGTT
>JAGQOS010000412.1 GCA_020427265.1 Planctomycetales bacterium | reverse complement strand
ATGAACTTTCCGTCATATTTAGCGTGGCGAAGTTCCTGTGGCGTCAATTTCTTTACATTGCGATTAAGGCGGTCAAAAATGTTGTTGATTTCGGTTTCGTTGTCAGACGGAAGATATTCCACTGAAAACCTATAGCGAAGAACCTCTTTTTTCTTTTCAATCGGAAGGCTGTCGTAGTTGAGGCCCCGCAAGTTCTCGAGTGGCGAGTTCTGGCCAATACTGAATCCGTTGTCCACAAACTCGAGAATCGTTGTAAGTCGTTGCTTGCCATCCACGACGGCGTATGTAGCCGTCTCGTCATCGGTAAAAGATTCAAAAAGAAAGATGGCTGGCGAGGGATACCCAAGAAGAACGGTATCCACAAAATCCTCCCTGTATCGACGATTCCACACGCTGTTTCGTTGATACGGTGGGTCCATTTCCAGCAAACCTCGAGTATGAAGGTCGCGGAACCAAGCCACATTTTGAAAATTCTGCTCTCTGCTCATTTTTTCTATCCAGTTCGGGAATATTTGGGACTCGCGGAGTATCTAACCTCCAGAGTTGGAATGTAGAAGTGTCATGGTTGACGCGGCGGGCTTATAACCTGCTTTGCCTACGAGGTTGGGTTCGATTCCCCTACTTTCCGCCTTTTCGTCGCGCCGCCTTCAAAAGCACTTCTCGCGCCCAAGTAACCGGCTTTTCACCTCTCCCCTGAGCCGCGCGCTGGATCGTTTCCTTTTCCTCTTCGGTCAAGGGAATCTTCATGCTGGCCGTTTTTAGGTCGCCAGGGTTTTTAGGTGGTCTGCCTCGCATGAATTAAAGATACCCATAAAAAATATTCTGTCAATCTGATTTTACTTATTGCACGCTTATTTATTATGGGTATAATAATTATCGGCGGTTGGGAGTAATGAGCCCAACAAAAAACCCCGGCTCAGCCTTGCAGGGCCAAGTCGGGGCAACTAGAAACCGCTTTCGCAGATTCCAGCCTGGTAACTGAATCATAGCGAAAGCCCAACAACGGGAAAAGCTATGATCGCCTGCGGACACAGTCAGAAGAAGAAATGCGGCAAGGACCGCTACGGCAACCAGCGTTACAAGTGCAAGCTGTGCGGCAAGAAGTGGTCCGACCGTCCGGCCAACCCGCTTGGCAACATGACCACGAAGCCGGAAGACGCCAAGCTGGCCCTGTGTCTACTGGTCGAAGGCAACTCGATTCGCTCGACGGAGCGGATTACCGGCCTTCACCGCGACACCATTTGCAAGCTGCTGGTTTTCTTTGGCGAGCGATGCCGCGAATTCCTTGACCGCGAAATGCGGGGCCTGCAATTGACGCACCTGGAATTTGACGAGCAGTGGACGTACGTTGCGAAAAAACAATCGCGCCTCACGATCGAAGAGCGGGCTACCTGCCACGACAAGGGCGATGCCTATATCTGGACCTGCATTGACCAGAAAACGAAGCTATTGCCCGCTTTCATCATCGGCAAGCGATCGGCTGACAATGCCCGTCGCTTTCTGCTGGACGTAGCGAGCCGCCTCACGTTCCCGAATCCGCACGCCAGCGACTCGCACGCCTTTAACGCTGGCGAGTATCAGCCCATCGTACAAATCAGCACAGACGGCTTTGCGGCCTACCCTGAGGCGGTTGATTTGGCTTTCGGCCCGTACTCAAAATTCGGCACGATAATCAAGCAGTACCGCAACGCTGGAATGGTCTACACACCCAGCGAAATGGTCGGCACCGAACGCAAGGGCCGCAAGAACATGAAAAAGGGCGAAGAGTGGACGATAACAACTTCGCACGTTGAACGGCTCAACGGAACTCAGCGGCTTTTCATGAAGCGGCTCAACCGGCTAACGGTGTGCTTTTCCAAGAAGCTGGAAAACTTGGAAGCCGCCTTCGCCCTCTTCGCCGTCTGGTACAACTACTGCTGGCAGACGCGGAAGCCCGGCAAGAGTGGTCAGAAGCGAGGAACCGCTGCTATGATGGCTGGAATTGCGGGCCACGTTTGGACGTTTGACGAGCTATTCGATGCCGTCCTGAAAACGGGTCCACAAGATTAGGACACTACCGGCTTGGCCCAACACGTGCATGGTCGATGCCCGTCGGTTAGAATGATTGCTCGGTTGCCGTCATACGCCCCTTCGATTCTTTATGTCGTTCGAGATCTACCATGCGTCAGATTCGCTTTGCTCTAAGCTTCCATATGGCGATGCTTGGTTTGATGTGGCTCGGCGAGCCCCTGGCAACGGCCGGCATCAATCGCGGGTGGAAAGACGCCGGCGGCGAGCGGCAAGTGTATGCCGAGTTGCTCGACGCCAATGAAACGCACGCCCGACTGCGGCGCGATAAGGATAAGAAGGTCGTTACCGTGGCGATCGATCGGCTGAGCCCGGGCGACCAGCATCTTTTGCGTTATTGGCGCGATGAGTCGAAACGTCCGGCCATCGAGAAGTTCGCGGAGATTGGCTACGTGAATTGCGACAAGGATGGCGGGATCCATCTCGGCCTGTCGCAGTCGGGCGTTACGGACAACGACCTGGCCCTGGCCGCGTCGTTGCCGGAAACGACGTCGATCGATGTCTTTGAAACACCGTTGACCGACGACGGACTGGCCGTGCTCGCCAAGTTGCCCGCGCTGCGGAGCGTGAGTATTAACGAAACCGAAGTGAAGGGACCGGGTTTCAAGTATCTGGCCGGCGCGACGGCGCTCGAAGAATTCGACTTCTCGCCGTACGATTCCGACGCCGACCTGAGCCCGCATTTGGCGCACCTGGCTGGCTGCCCGAAGCTAAAGAAGCTGATCATTCGCTTCAACCCGATCGGAGCCGAGGGAACGAAAACGATTGGCCGCATGACGAACCTCGAACATCTCGAAATGTGGCAGTGCGAGTTGGCCGCGGACACGCTGGCCGACTTCGCAAATCTGCACAAACTCACGTTCTTGTATCTCGACGACGTCGCTTTGACGAAACACGCGCCGGTTCTGGAAAACTTTCAGCAGTTGCGCGACCTGACGCTGCTTGGCCCGCAGGCCAGCGAGACGAGCCTGACGCACATCGCCAAGCTGCCGCACCTGGAGCGGCTACTCTTTCATTACAACGTGTCCGACGGCGCTCTCGCCCCGCTGAGCGAAATGACGCAGCTCAAACTGCTGCGACTGGGCAGCGAGAACGTGACCGATGCCGGCATGGCGCACCTTGCCGCGCTCGTAAATCTCGAAGAGTTGGCGCTACCCGAAAACATCACCGGTGCCGGGCTCCGGCATCTGGCGAAGCTAACGAAACTCAAGAAGCTCGACGTCGAAGGCGAAGGCTTGACCTTTTCCGACTGCATGCGGCTATTGGTCGACGGCCAAGGCCGTTCGGTGCGCGACGCGATTGCGACCACGCTCTATAGCAGCGTTGGACAAGGGCGCGAGGAGATTACGTCGCTTTCGCTCGACTTCCGGCCGCGCGCCGATTTGGAATCGATGAAGTACATTTCGCGGCTTACGGAATTAGAAAACCTCAGCCTGGGTGAAGATACGACCGACGCCTGGTTGGCTGAGCTAAAGGGCCTGACGAAATTGAAACGGATCACGTTCCGCGGCGCTCGCTACGACGAGCGCCCCATAAAACTTTCCGCTGCGGGCCTCGAGCATTTGGCGGGACTTTCGGCTATCGAAGATTTGGAGTTCGACGCGTGCGACCTCGGCCCCGGCGCTTTGGCGGCCATCGGTTCGCTGCCGAACCTCAAGATGCTCTGGTTCTCCGATACGACACTCGCCGCCGGTAACGTCGAAGCGATCGGCAAGTTCACGTCGCTCGAACAGCTCTTGTTCAACGGCATGCATCTTACCGACGAGGATATGGCGCCGCTCGAGGGGCTCACGAATTTATCGAATCTCGGTTTGCCGGATGCGGTAACGGCCAAGGGGGTGGCCCACTTTGCGAATTGCAAGAAGATTCGCACGTTGCAATGGAGCAGCAACGAGAACTTTACGTTCGCCTCGCTCATGGACGTTCTCACGAACACCTGGCAACGCAGCCGCGACGATGCGCTGAACGTCCTGATGCAAGCGGAGCAGAACGAGCAGGGGAAAATCACGTCGCTGCATTGGGCGTACAATCTTCCGAAACCGTCGCCGGAAGAGTTGCAGTTCCTCGAAGAGCTCGACCAGCTAACCGACTTGGGGCTTCCCAAAGGGCTTACAAACGACGAATTGGTCGTCGTCGCCAACCTGACCGGGCTCAAGGAGTTGTCGATCGAAAGCGAGGAGATCACCGACGAAGGACTCGAGCATCTGAAGAATTTAAAGAATCTCGAATCGCTCTGGACGCATCAATGCCCCATTACCGACGCGGGCCTGGTTCATCTCGCCGGCCTGACCAAATTGAAGCGCGTGAATCTGAACAATTCCAAGATTACGAAAGCGGGAATCGATAAGCTGCAGCAGGCGCTGCCCGGGGCGAGTATCAGCAAGTGACGCGCAGCGCGGCGATACTCTCCGAGCCTCGTGGGCGTCTCATCGCTTCGCTTTCCCACCATCGTGCGTCCGCGATTTCGAGAATAGCTTGGGGTTGGCCTCGGCCGGCAGCGTTT
>JAGQOS010000411.1 GCA_020427265.1 Planctomycetales bacterium | reverse complement strand
CCAACATAGGACCTACCTGGTCATGACATGTGTCAAAAAACGTCTCGCGCTGAGCGCCCTGGTTTTACTATTCGTCCTGCCACAGGTCGCGCGCAGTCAGGTACAGTGGCTCGGTGATTTGGAGCAGGCCAAGCAGCAGGCCCAACAAACCAATCGTCTGGTGCTAGTCCACTTCTGGGCCGATTGGTGCCAGCCCTGCATGAAACTCGAGGCGGAAGTCTTTTCGAATCCCGCCTTCTCAGGCGCGGTTTCCAGCAATTTCGTTCCCGTGAAGCTGCACGCCGATCAACATGCTGAACTCGCCAAGCAGTTCGGCGTTGATAGCCTGCCGACAGACGTCGTTTTGTCGCCATCGGGCCAGGTTCTGGGAAAATTTAACAGCCCTCAGAATGTGACCGCGTACATCCAACAAATCTCCCAGGTCGCGGCGACGAAAGTTGAACAAGTGAACCAGCAAGTCGCGCAGGTGCGTGAACAAGTCAACAACAATCCGTATCTCGCTGTGGGTGCCGGACTAGCCGGCGCTGCCTACAATCGTTACGCAGGCAACGCACCTGCCGCAGCACAAACCGTGCCTAACGCCACGGGTTCACCGGCAGCATCGAACCCGGCGCCCGCCGCGAACAATCCCTACCAAAACGCTGCCGCTCAAGTGAGCGGCGTGATGAATGACGCCGGTGCAATGGCTGGACAATTTGCGCCACCCGCAGCCTCGGGTGGAAATCTTGTCGGTGATCGCTACTCGAACGCTGCCGCCGCGCCCCCAGCTCAACCGACGCAGCAACAGCCGCAAACAACGGGGTTCAGCCAAAACGTGCCGCAGGCCGCGCCGAATTATCAAGTCCCGGCGAATCCATCGGTTTCGTATCAGCCGTCCCCAGGCGCCCAAGTCGCAGGCGCCGTTGCCGGCGCGACGTTGCCGAATTCGCCGTACCTTGGCAACGCCGCGACACAAGCGGGACCGGCGCCGTCGCAGCCCCAACAAGCTATCGCCGCTAACCAGACGCCGGAGTTCGGGCTGGAGGGCTACTGCCCGGTGACCCTGTCCGAGGCGCATACCTGGACAAAAGGTGACAAGCGTTTTGGCGCGGTGCATCGCGGCCAAACCTATCTGTTTGCTGGCCCCCAACAGCAGCAGAAGTTTTTGGCCAATCCGGACGCATACAGCCCGGTGCTTTCGGGCGTTGATCCCGTGCTAGCGATCGACCAAAATCAATCGATCGCTGGAAGTCGTCGTCATGGCGTCTTCTTCCGCAACCGCGTCTACCTGTTCTCGAACGAAGATACGCTGCGGCATTTCAGCCAAAACCCGGTTCGATATGTGGAAGGCGTGGAACAGGCGATGCGACAGCCGCCGGCGGGCCAGGGAACTCTGCGTTATTAGGGTGCCGTTCCAGTCCAATCGGGACACGTCAGTTACGCGTCCATCGAATCGGAATTGTCCTTGCCGCTCGCTTCAAATCGCAGCGGATCATCGGAAAGCGGATCGTGGATCCGGATCGTCAGACGTCCGGCCAGCAGGTCATCGACAAGGTTGCCCACCACTTCCGCGCGCCAGCCAACACTAAGCTTTGGCGGCTGGTCGTCTCCTGCTCCGCTAAAACCAAGCAGGTGGGCGATTAGCTCGCGCACGTCACTAGCCGTGCCAACCAGGCTGGCGGCAAGCTGATTGCGACGGCACACGCAAGTAACGGCCGTGTTGAGGAACTGCCCCAACACATTCAATTGGGCTGGATACTCTCTTGTCTGTTTGGAGGGCAAGGCCTCGTCGGGCTCAGCCAACGCCCGCGCGATACATTGTGAAAGCTCGGGAATGTAGCTGCGCAGGTCACGACGATCGAAACCGCGAACGGCGCTTATTCGCTTGGGGTCGGCGGTGCCTCGCTTGGCAAGCTCCACGATCAGATCGTCGCGGAGAATTCGCTTTGCGGGAACGTTACGCCGTCGCGCCATTTCGTCGCGCCAATGCCAGATCTCGCGTACAGCCGCCAAGCTGCGACGTGAAAGCCCCGAGATTCCCGAAACGCGACGCCAGCGTTTTCGCGACCGCGATTCGTCAATATCTAACTGCCAATCGCTGATTTCTGTCTCTGCCCAGTCAAGTCGATTGAGCGATTCGAGTCGCTCAACCAGCCGGTCGTAGACCACGAGCAAGTGCGTCACGTCGGCCAACGCGTATTCAATCTGTCGGTCACCAAGGGGGCGGCGACGCCAATCGGTGCGAGTCTCGCCCGATGGAGGACGAACACCAGTCATCTTCTGCACAAGTGCAGCGTAGCCCGCAGGATATTCGTTGCTGACCAAACCCGCAGCGATCTGGGTATCGAACAGGTTAGCCGGGGCGCGCCCACAGGCTTCGAGAGCGAAAAGCAGTTCCTGCCGGCCAGCATGAACCACGGTACGTTGCTCGCCATCGGCCAGCGCATTCCAAAACTGGTCGATTTGCGGCAGCGCCACGGTATCGATGACCGCCAGAATTCCGTCCGCCGCCACCTGCACTAAGCACAGTTCGGGGAAGTAAGTGTGCTCGGCCACAAACTCGGTATCGAGCGCAACGATCTTAGCTGAAGATAGACGCTCGCAAAGACACCGCAATCCATCGGGCGTCGTGATCGTATCGTACTGCACGCGATATCCTTATCTGCCCTACAGGAAGATCAGCGTCGTGATGACGAAAATCGGCAACAAGACACAGACGCTATACACCATGTAGCCAAAGAAGCTCGGCATCTTGATTCCCGATGCTTCGGCGATCGCCTTGACCATGAAGTTTGGCCCGTTGCCGATGTAGGTCATCGCCCCCATGAAAACGGCGCCCAAGCTAATGCCGATCAGGAATGTCTCCAAGATTGGATGCCCGGGAAGTTCGACCACGGCGCCGCCCGTTGCCGGGAGCGTTCGCGCGGTCTCGAAGAAAACGACATAGGTCGGAGCATTGTCGAGGAAGGACGACAGCGCTCCGGTCGCCCAGAAGAATTTCATGGGCGAATCTACACCGAGGTCCGGGCCGCGCACGTTAAGGATCTGTAGCGCCGGCTGCATGCAAATGAAGATTCCGCAGAACAGTGCTGCCACTTCGACAATGGCATGGTAATTGAATCGATTCGCTTCGCGAACCGCCGCCGATCCCAGCAACAGCGAAAGGGCGACGAGCGAAAGCTGCACTATCTCACGCAGATACATCCAGGCATGCCAGTCGGTTCCTGGGAAAGCCTTGCTCGGATCGAGCAACGCAACGGAAAAAATTACCCCTGCAAGCAAGATACCGTTGATTCCCATGCCCTCAAACTTCAGACGCCGCACCTGAATCTCATCGCGGGCAACGTCGACGACTTTCTCGTGCGGATACGCATAGAAGTGGTCCCAGGCCCAGTAAACCGTCAACAGCGCACAATTCACGAATAGCCATTCGGGAAAGAGTTTCATAGTCCACAGGAACGGTACGCCGCGCAGATATCCCAGGAACAACGGCGGGTCGCCAATGGGCAGCAGGCAACCACCGCAATTGCAGACGACGAATATGAAGAAGATTACCGTATGCCGCACATGCTTGCGTTCACTATTCGTAGATAGCAAGGGGCGGATCAGCAACATGGCGGCGCCGGTGGTGCCAATGAAACTCGCCAACAATCCTCCAACGCCAATAAACGCCGTGTTTGTCAACGGATGAGCGGGCACGTCGCCGGAAATGCGAATGCCGCCGCTAATCGTGTAAAGGCTGAATAGCAGCACGATGAAGGGGATGTACTCGCTCAGCATTGCGTTGGCGAATACGGTCCAAGCCAGTTCGAATTGCACACCGGAATCCGACGGTTCAACGACATGGTGCGCGGGCCAGTGGGCATCGATCGCGTGTGGATGAGCGAAAGCGTAGTACCCAAGCGTGATCAACCCCAGGCCGGCCGCAACATAGAAGCGATGCAGGTTCGATTCCCACCAGTGCTCGGTTAGCGAAAGCAGCGGCATGACGGCAATCGATAGCAACAGCAGAACAAATGGGAACGTCCACAGCACTCCGGGTGGAGTGATTCCGCCTCCCTCCTGTTCGGCATGTGCATCGTGCGTCTGCGCTTCGCCCTCGCCAGCATGGTCGTTGGCATGATCATCGTCATGCGCCGCGTGTGAATCGTGTCCTTCTTCATGATCGTCGCCTGCGCTGCCATGATGGCTCGCTGCGTCGACAATCAACTTGGTGCCTTTCTGCGGCAGGCCAGCAACGGCCGCGACTATATAGAAAGCCACTAAAAGTATGATGCCGATCAGCGGAAGCTTACCAGACCCGCCATGATGGGAATCGTCGCTCATCGAAATTGCCTATTTGAATTTGCTCAGTTGGGAAAAGGGAATCAATAATCGGCTAATTATCGTGAAAGCGTACGTTAAATCCGCGTGCCGGCAAGCCCCAATTGCGTTGCCCCGAAAATTGGTCGTTGCTACGATCGACTGCGATGCGTAATAAAGTGGGATAGTTCCTGCGACAATTTCCGATGTTTTTCCAATGAATCGACCCAACTCCATTGCGACAGACGCACGAACGCTGCTGCTGGCGCATTCCACCTAGCTTGCACAACCGTGCCGTTCGGCCTC
>JAGQOS010000410.1 GCA_020427265.1 Planctomycetales bacterium | reverse complement strand
GCCGCCAGCAGTTCGCGCATGCTGTCGGCGTTTTTTCCAGCCTGAGCGAAGGCATCGTCGCCGGCTCCGGCTCCAATTATCCAAGCAGCATAGCCTATTTCACGTGTTTCGCTCGATTTGGCCCCGGTCGCCAACTTTATCACGCGTTTCAATTCGGGTGCGAGCGTGACAGGCGATTGGCCGAGTAACAGGTCAGCCAGCCCACCAAGTTGGTTGCCTTGCTCGTTCGCGTCACGCTCTTCGATGAGTGTCAGCAGTAAGTCGGATTCGCTTTGCCTGGCAAGTTTTGCGAGCCCGGTTAGCGACTCTTGGAGGTAGTTCACAGGCACATTGCCGCGCGACAGAATTGCGTGGTAGACGGCCTCGGTTCGATCGAGTTTCAGCAGGTCAGCGACGCTGGCATTGCGGAGCGCGTAAGCTTGAGCCGCCTGTGAGAGCGGTTGGCCTGAAGTGACGGCATCTTGTACCATCTTGTCGACATTGATTTTGCCGCGAGCGTATTTGAGAACGACATCCAACTCGGGGTCGGTTGGGCGGGTTGCTACCTCGGAGATCACTTCAGCCGCCGACAACCCTTCGAACGCGACCGCTGCCTTGACCGCCTCCGCGCGAACGAGAGCCGATTCGTCGCGCGCCGCGGCCAACAGTGTCGACTCCCAGTCGGTCAACTTCAGGCCCCAATGTCCAAGCGTGCGAATAGCTGCTGCGCGGACGCGAGGCTCTCTGGCGCCTTGGAAAATCGATTGCAATAACGGCAAATTAGGCACGCGATGTTCCTCGAATACCCAGAGACATTCGAGTAGGGCCAGTGCGTCGTCCGGTTTCTGAGGATCGAGTTTGCTGACCCACGCAGCCACTGCTTTCGTTACCTCGGAAGTATCTCGGCCGCTGAGTTCCAGTCGGGCACGGTAGCGAAAGCTGTTCGCCCTTTGATAGAAGGCAGCGAGCACGGTTTCGATTGGCTGGCCCTTGAGTTTGATCGGTTTCATCAGCGGCCGGCCTTTGTAGGTAATGCGATACACGCGGCCATGCTGATGGTCACGGTTAGGATCACGTATATTATGCTGCATGTGGCCGATCAATGCGTTACACCAATCGGCCACGTAAAGTGCGCCGTCGCCGCCGATCTCCAAGTCTGAGGGTCGGAAATTTGGATCCGATGAGACAAGAATGGGTTCAATTTCTTCGGCCACGATGTCGGCGCCGTTGTACCTCACTTCGTGCTGCAAGACGCCGAGGAAGCCGATCGCATTGCAGATCAGGAAGTTGCCATCATTCTCCGGGGGGAAGTGGCTGCTCGAAAGGATGCCGGTTGCCGGAACGGGTCTTACTCGCTTCTTGAACCATTGTTTGTTTCCAACACCATGGCCAACGTTTACATAGCTGCCGGTTCCGCTCGTGCCGTCGTTAGCGAATTGGTAGCCCCACTGGTCGATGACGTCGCCGTGGGGATTGGGGCCAATCGGGAAATGGAGGCTGACCTCGAATGTGCGCGGATCAAACCGATACACACCGCTTGTGGTCGAGCGGAACGTCTTCGTGGGTGTCTCCATGTTCGTTACATGAAAGACGCCGCGCGACCAGTAGAGTCCGCCATCGGGGCCGATGACCATGGCATTGGCGGTATGATGCGTGTCGGCGCTTGATACGCCCTGCAGCATCCGCACACGAACGTCGGCCTTGTCGTCGCCATCAGTATCTTTCAAGAACCAGATCTCGGGCGGCGAAGCGACCAAGACGCCTCCTCCCCAGAACTCGAATCCCGTAATGCTGTTCAACTCGTCGGCGAAAATCTTGCACTCGTCGGCGACGCCATCACCATTTTCATCGGGCAAGATGACCAAGGCGTCTTCGCGCTTCTGGGTCGGATTCCAATGGGGGTACGACGGCCAGACGGACGCCCACAGTCGGCCGTCCGTGTCGACGGCCATTTGCACCGGGTTAATCAATCGCGGAAACATCTCCTCCGAAGCAAAAAGATTTACTTGCATTCCCTCGGCAATTTGCATCTTGTCGATTGCTTCCTCAGGGCCGAGATACGGATGCCTGCCGCCTTCAAGGCCCCCCGGCTTGTTCGTTTGGACGGTGAGTTCGGCAGGAATGTTGCTATCGTCGATCCTCAAGTCGCCGCCTTGGGCGACGGCCCACACGCGTTTATCGCGGTTGGCCGTCATGACATCGAAGATTTCCATCTCGCGTTGCATCACGTCGTAGTTCGATTGTCCGTGCCAAGCGAGCTTCGAACGGCCGCCGTAAACGTTGTAGCCGTCGACTGTGCGGTAGCGGTTAAACCAGTAATAGTTCTTCACCTCCACGGCTTCATACAGCGGACGCAACTTCGTATCGTTCGCTGTCTGCACGTCGAATTGAGGGAAGAGCTTCCCCATGATCACGCGAGCGACGACACGGTTTCCTTCTTCGTTCAAATGGATGCCATTGATTGTCAGCGGCGTGCTGGTTTCGGCATGCAATTTCCGTGTCGGCGCAAACAGGTCGACAAACGTTACTTGTTTGGCTTGGCAGACTTCGCGAATCGAGTCCGTGTATAACTGAAGCTTGGCGTTGTTCTCGCTGCCGTCGGGAAGATTTGGATTGTGAAGGTTTTCATGGGCAATCGGTGAAAAAACAACCAATCGCGGGGCCGACTTGCCGTTGTACTTCTGACCGCGCATCGCGTCGATCATCGACCCTAAGTCGTTTTCAAACCCGGCTAGCGCCGCCTCGCCACGCAGGGCCTCGTTATAGCCGAACATGCAGAAAACGACATCGGCCTTCGCCTTCGTGAGCCACTCATCGGGACTGCCAAAATTGGCCGAACGGGGCCGGGTTTTCAGTTCGTCGCCGGGGAAGCCGAGATTGCGAAAGGTCAACTCGTGTTGCGGATGGGCGGCATGAATGTACGTTTCAAGCCACGGGAAATGTTGCATCCGGTCCGCCAGCGTGTTGCCGATGTAGGCAATGTGATCGCCTTTCGTTAGCGCAATGTCTTCTGCATGGGCATCGGGCGCGACGGTTGCAATTACATACAGAACGGTCGCAAAGAGGCTGAGCGGACAGTAGAGACGCCAGCGGGAAATGATCATGAATCGACTCCAGGTGTTAGCCAATAGAACGGAATATTGAACGTGGCCGCGCGACCGGCCAGTATCTATTCCTGCATCAGCCGTTTGAGACTCGGCTCGATTGCTTCAGCCCAGCGGCGGTAGCCATCTTCGCTCAAGTGCAGCAAGTCGGGCATGATTTCGCGCGTCAGCGTGCCGTCCTTTTCCAGAAACGCATCTTTGATATCGAGGAAGCGGACCATCTCGCCGTCGTCGTGTTTGGCGATGGCGCGATTCACTTTGTCGTTTTCCAACCGCTTGGGATCCTCGGCGTTCGGTCCGCGCGGGAAAACGGCCATTAGCAGAATCTTGGTCTTCGGCAGCCGTTCGCGCAGGCTGGCAACGATCGCCTCGACGCCTTCGATCGTCTGCTCGGCCGGATTGCGGCTGGAGTTGTTCGTGCCGATCATCACGACGGCCAGCTTGGGCGAAACGCCGTCGATATTGCCGTTCTCAAGCCGCCAGAGCACATGCTGGGTCCGATCGCCGCCGATGCCGAGATTCGCCGCGTTGCGCTCGCCGTAGAATTCCTGCCAGACCGCGCGGCCCTTGCCTTCCCAACCCTGCGTGATCGAGTCGCCAATAAACACCAGGTCGACATTCCCTTTCGCGATCCGCGCGTTGATCTGCTTGTGCCGCTCACCCCAACGCCCGTCGCGCGGCGTCGGCTTGATCGCCTCGTGCAATTCGGCCACGGCCGCGCCGTCTTCGGCGCGTGCAGGAACGGTTACGATGAATGCAGCAACCAGAGGAAGATGCAAAGCCAGGCGAAACGATTTCATGGGAACTCCTGAATCGGCAGATGGAAATGGAGTGCAGAGGGACTTGCGATGTTGTTCGACATCCATACTTCGAATCGAGCGCCGCCGCCTGCGGCTCGCCGTCAAACGGCGGCGGCCGCAAGCCATAGCGAACGGTTAATTCGAACGAATCGCGCAGGTCGGTGCCGCGGCGCGGAGCCGGGCGAATCCGGATTCGGTCACTTGTGTTTGGGTCATCTCTAACGATTTGAGGTTCTTCAACGTGGCGAGGGAATCGACCGCCGCGTCGGTCAACGAAGTTTCGCTCAGAATGAGCCGTTCGAGGCCGGTAAAGCGCGTCAGCAGCTTCGCTTGCGCGTCGCCAATCTTCGATTGGGCCAGATTAAGCGTGTACAGCCTCTCCGGCGCTGGCAGCCGAGCCAGAGACGCCCCGGTAATAGGAACGTCGCGCAGCGTAAGCGATTCGAGCCGGTCAAGTGAAGCGAGCATCGCCAGCCCCGCGTCGGTGACCTTGCCGTTCTGATAGATCGTGAAGTCGGCGAGCGGCAGCGCGCCGAGCCGCGCGACGCCAGCGTCGCTGATGTCGCAATTGTCGAGCGAAAGCCCGGAAAGCTGCTTCATGCCGGCGACGACTTCCAGTACTTCGTCATCGATCGCCAGGCCGCCGATCTTCAGCGTCCGCAGCGTCGGTTTCGCGGCCAGCCGGGCGATGCCGGACTTTGTTATACCGCGGCAGTT
>JAGQOS010000040.1 GCA_020427265.1 Planctomycetales bacterium | reverse complement strand
AGTCGAACTTAACTGTGCGTTTCCGGCGACGCTTTTGCGAGTATTGCCCGACGAAACGACCCGACACTTTCGTTGGATGCGATCTAGTCGCCCTGTTCCGGGTCGCAGACCAGCGTTTCAATTACATCGAGCGAGCTGATGAGCCCCACGAGCAGGCCGGTTTCGTCGACAACCGGCAATCGATGCACCCGGCGGCTGCACATGATCCGCCCAGCTTCCGCCACATCGAGCCCGGGCGAAACGGTAATCGCCGGCGTCGTCATCACCTGGCCTACTGTTACATCGTCTTCGACGGCTAGCCGCGTTTCGTCGGTGTCGCTGTGTTTGGCGACGTCTTTCACGCTCAACACGCCGACGCAATGCCCATACTCGTTAACGACCGGGACGCCCGAAATACGAAACTGCTCGACGACTTTCGCAGCGTGGCGCAACGAGTCGCTGTCCTGCACGAAGATCACGTTCTGACTCATGACGTCGTACACAATGCATTCGGCCGATTCGACCAACATTTCGCTCATCTCGAAACTCCGGCAAGGTGGGGTTTTCTACTGCGCAAGCATAGCTCGCGTGGCGGCGCAGTCAGTGGAGCAGGAATACGATTTGCCAAACTGCACGCGCCAAGGATACGCAAGCATCGGGGCGCCGGTAACGGTTAAGGCAATCGGATCGATTTTGCGGCCGCGTCGTGTCGTCACAATCGCGAGCGGGCGGATCAGGTCCGACCGTCGCGAAGCGCCTAGCGGCGCAACTCGCGTAGCGCCTTTTCCGCCGCCAACCGCACGGATAAATTCGCATCGCTCGCCGCTACTTCCAAAGCGGCCAGCGTTTCCTCGTCGCTGGCCGCAAGCCGAGCAAGTGTGCCGGCAGCGCGCTGCCGAACCGAGGCACTCTCGTCGGCGAGCGCCTTTCGCACCGAGGCCATGGCTGGCCGAGCGGCCTCGCCTGCTTCGCGCAATGCATAAACGGCCGCCGCACGGACGGCTTCGCTTGGATGCTCCAGCGCCGCGGCCAGTCGAGACGCGGCCCGCGGCGCCAGGCGACAAAGCGAGTCGCGAATCTGACCTTCGACATCGGGTTGATCGGGATCGGCCACGGTTTCGAGCAGCCGATCCACCTGGGCGCTCGCACTCGCTTCGAGCGATTGCAGCACGTCGGCCGCGGCCTCGCGCCATCCAGCATCGTGTTGCGCCAACGCTTGCTGAACAACAGGAAGGGCGCAGTGAGGATCGATCTCTTCGCGCGCTCGATTGTCGGCCGTGCGTACACGCTGAATCGCGCCGGCGGAGCGCAACTGCTGTTCGAACGCGTCGTGACCCAAATGCACGCGCTCGTCGTACGCCAACTCCAAATAGCGACGCCGGATCGGCTCGGCCGCTGCATGGCTCGCGGCCCCGAACAAGAATCCCACCACCGCGCCGCTCACTATCGCGACCAACAGCATGACGAGCTGTTGAACGACTCCTACGAAGATCGCCGTTACAAACGGCGCGGCGAACGTCAGCACGGCCGTCAACGCGAAGGCGGAGCTGCAAGCCAGATAGCAGACCGCGGCGCTCTGAGCGCGGCCCAATTGCCAGGCAACGACGCCTGTTACCGCGAAGTTGACAAGGATCGTCACGCCGGGCGAAATGAAGATCGGCGACCAGAACGTCTGCCAAAGCAAGAACAACAGGAGCACGCCCAGGCGACTGGCGCAAAGCAGTGCGACCTGTCGCGTGGTCTCGGCGATCGGAGCCGACCAGTGGCTCATCGCCGTCATGGCGAGCCACAGGTAGAGCACGGCCTGGGCGAGCGGGAGCAGACCGAAGTAGAACAGCAGCGCGTAGATCGACAGCGCCGCCGTGGCGTGCCACAGCCAGAAAAGTCGCTTATCGGCTGCGGCGCGTCCGGCGAGCAAGAACCGCGCGAAGACAATCAACGCCGCCATTACGATCAAGGCAATGCCGACGAAGACAGCGCTAAAATAAGGAAATCGACCGATCGCGAAGAAAGCATCGCCAATCAGGATCACTTCGGCCAGCGCGACACCGAGAAACAGCACGTTGGCGATACGTCTGCGAATGATGTCGTAGGGATCTTCCATAGGAAACGCCATTCTAGCGAATCCGCGAACTTCAAGCATCCGAGAGCGGGGAAATCGATCGCGGAACAAGTTGTCGAAATCGGCCGTGCGATCGGCTAGACTGGCGCAGCCGCGATTTTGATACCTTGATGCTGGAGACACCGATGAGCCTTTACTCCGCACGTGCGCACGCAGGCGAGCGCATCCGATTCTTGGTCGTTGGTTTCGCGTGGTTCGTAACCTCCGTTTCGGGAGCGGCAGCGAGCGATACGCTCGAGGGCACGCAACACCTGGAAGCCGACGGTGACCTGGCGGCGCAAATGGTGGCGGGAATCGATCGCTTCCTGCTGCGCGAGATTGAGGAGTCGGATGCGAAGCGTGAGAAGTTCTGGCATCGTGATCTGTCTTCGCCCGAGGCGTATGCCAAATCCATCGCACCGCAACGAGCCAGGTTGGCGCACATTTTGGGTGTGCGCGATGAACGCGTGGAGGATGCGGCGCCGGAGCTGATCCGCAAGTTGGGACCAGCGCCGGCGGCAACAATCGGACTGTCTGAGATCATGCCCGAACGAATTCGCTGGGCCGCTTTCGGCGACGTGCATGGCGAAGGCTTGCTCATCGCGCCGCGCGATGGAGAACCGGTTGCCGACATTATCCTGATTCCCGACGCCGATCAGTCACCAGAGCAATTGGTCGGACCGTGGACCAAAACGACCGATCCCGAGTACGTCAAATTCTTCCGCAGTGCAGGCTGCCGCGTGTTGATTCCGGCGCTGGTCAGCCGCGAACTGCGGACGCACCGCCACGCCACGATGACCAACCGCGAATTTGTGTACCGGGCGGCGTTTGAAATGGGGCGGCACATCGTCGGTTACGAAGTCCAAAAGGTCCTGGCAGCCGTCGATTGGATGGAGCGTGATTCGCAAGGGACGCGAAAGATCGCCGTCGTCGGCTATGGCGAAGGGGGGCTGATTGCGCTTTGCGCCGCGGCGCTCGACGAGCGCATTGATGCCGTCGTTGTCGCCGGTTATTTCGACGATCGCAACAACGTCTGGAGCCAACCAGTTTCGCGCAACATCTTCGGGTTGCTGGAACAATTCGGCGACGCCGAGTTGGCGACGATGGTGCTGCCGCGACCGCTGATCATCGATACGGTCCAAGGACCGGAGTTGGAATTGAAGACACAAGGCGGCGCGCCGGGCAAGCTTGTTTCACCCGATCCCAAGCGTGTAAAGGCGGAAATCGAGCGAGCAAAGCGACTGGTCGAGGGACTCGATCCCGCGTCGCTGCAATTGTTCGAGGAAAACGCGTCCGACCGAACGTATTATGAATCGAGCGCCAAGTTGCTCACGACGCTGGGCATCGACGTTCCGCCAGCTCCTTTGGGCGGCGGCATTTCTACCGGCACTCCTCCGGACGAACTGGCCGTCGCGGCCGCCCGTCAGCAGCGGCAGATCCACGAACTCGATCGCCACAATCAGTGGCTATTACGTGAGAGTCCTTACATTCGCCGCGAATTCATGGCGAAACTCGATACTAACTCGCGCGAAAAGTATGCGGCTTCGGCCGAGCCGTATCGCAAGTTTTTTCGCGAACAAGTCATCGGTGAATTCGATCGCCCGTTGCTCCCGCCCCGGCCGCGCAGCCGCAAGGTCTACGACGAAGAAAAGTGGACGGGTTACGAAGTGATGCTCGACGTATTTCCCGACGTGTTCGCCTATGGCATCTTGCTGCTGCCCAAGAATTTACCAGAGGGCGAGCAGCGTCCGGTGGTTGTTTGCCAGCATGGCCTGGAAGGTCGACCGACCGACTGCATTGTGGGCGACCATCGAGCGTATCACGATTTTGCCGCTAAACTCTGCGAGCGCGGGTTCGTTGTCTTCGCGCCGCAGAATCCCTACATCGGCCACGACGCCTTCCGCACACTCCAGCGCAAAGCGAATCCGCTGGGCAAGACTCTCTTCTCGATCATCGTGCCGCAGCATCAGCAGATTGTCGACTGGCTGCAAACGCTTCCCAACGTCGATCCCAATCGGATCGGGTTCTATGGCTTGAGCTACGGCGGCAAAACGGCCATGCGTGTGCCGGCGCTGGTGACCGACTACGCACTGTCGATCTGTTCGGCCGACTTTGGCGACTGGATCTGGAAGAACGCATCGACGCGTAGCACGTACAGCTACATCGGTACCGGAGAATACGAGATCTACGAGTTTGATCTGGGCAACACGTTTAACTACAGCGAGATGGCGGCGCTCATCGCACCGCGACCCTTCATGGTCGAGCGCGGCCACTTCGACGGCGTGCAGCCCGACGAAACGGTGGCCTACGAGTTCGCCAAAGTACGGAATCTCTACCAGGCGAGGCTCGGTATCGGCGAGCGCACGGAAATCGAGTTCTTCGCCGGACCACACACGATCAACGGCCAGGGCACGTTCGACTTCCTGCATCGGCACTTATGCTGGCCCGCGCCGTAGAACGTGCGTTGAAGTTTGCTTCCCGCCCCGAGGGCGGCTGGCTCACGGGGTCGCAAGGCGTGCGAAGCAGGCGAATCCTAGAGATTCGTCGATACAGCACAACGACGCGACGGTTTGCAGCCGGCCGACCGAAGGCGAAATTGGAATTTCAACACACGTTTCTAGTTCCCATCCTGCTCGATCGGCGTGGGAATCAATTGCCCCTCGATCATCGGCATAACGACCTCGGCCGACTCCGTGCCGTTGTAAACACGGTCGAAGACGGAATTCTCGTAAGGGTGCTTCGGATTGCCGCCGTAGCTGCGTACGAACTCCTGCTGAATGGCCACGTGTTCAATCTGATACGGGCGGAAGTAGTAGTACGAATTCGGACGACTGCAGTACGGCAGATGCTGGTGCATGTCGCAGGTGCTGTGGAACAGAGTTCCGTGCAAGGGATGACGTGCGCCTTGGCACTGCTCGCAATGGGCGCAGGTCATGCAAGGTAAGTCCTGCCCGCCTTTGCCCAGGCACATGACATCGGTGCACGGTCCTTCGTGGCCCGCCGCCTGCTGGCAATGGCAACCGCCGTGTTGATGACACTGGCACTTGCCGGCGCAACGGCAACCCGACTGTGCGCGACGGCCGGCCGAACAAGTCGAGCAGGTGGCGCACGATTCGCAATTCGATTTGTCGCAGGCTGCCGAATCGCAGGTGGCGCAGGTTTCGTCGCAGGCGCCGGTGGCATCGCACGCGGCCGCGTCGCGCGAGCGGGAGGTTTTGCTGCGGCATGTCGCGCAACCGCGACTGGAAGTCGAGTCCTTGCCGATCGTGGCATACGGGCCATATTCCATGACCGGCTCCCGACGATGCCGCACGGGTTGCGCTACGGGCCGGGAGGGCGGCGTCGAACGGCGTACGGTCGACGAATACGTAACCTTGGGACCGGTCCGATGGCTGAACGCCGGCGCGAAAGTCGACGGCGGCGACGGAACATCGTCAAACGTGGTTTCGGCTTCAACCTGCGTGGCGGCAAGGCAGGCCAAGCTCAGTGCGAAAAGCAAGCGGGAAGTCATCGTGTCGTCCTTTGTTTGTACGGGAGCAGTCGCTGAAATGCCTGGGTCGGGCCAGCGGAGTACCGGTGAGTGCGGTTGTAGCGATCGACTCGGTATTCGAGATTATCGGTCCTGTATCGGCGCGTCGTTCATGCCGGGCACTTTCGTACCGGTTCGGCAATTTAGGCGAACAAGGCAATCCTCGGTTCATCGACCCACTCTGCCCTAGCGACGCGACAGCGACCTCGGTTGGCAAAAGAGATGTTGCCATGGCAGACCTTTGGCCATGCATCTGCCTGGTTTTCTCGGCGAATCGCCGCTTCCTTATCCCCGCCTTCGCCCTATACTTGCGCTCCAACCGCTTGTTTTCCGTTGATTGGGTCCATGACGAACTCTCGCGCTTCATCACGCCTGTTGGTCACATTCGCCACATACAATGAGCGCGAAACGTTGCCGAAGCTGGTCGATGCCGTTTTCGAGCAACTGCCCCAGGCGAACGTGCTGGTGGTCGACGACAATTCGCCCGATGGCACAGGCGATTGGTGCGATCAACACGCCGCTACGCAGCCGCGGCTGCACTGCTTGCATCGGCGAGGCAAACTGGGGCTCGGCACGGCAACGATCGCGGCGTTTGAGTATGCAATCGAGCAGCAATACGACTACGTGCTCAACATGGACGCCGATTTCAGCCACGATCCTGGTTACGCGCCCCAAATTGTCGAGGCGATGGAAAACGCCGCCGGCGAACCGCTGGCCGATGTCGCGATCGGCTCGCGTTACGTACCTGGCGGCAAGATCGAAGGTTGGCCGCTGCTGCGCCATTGCATGAGCCGTGCCGTCAACGGTTATTCGCGACTCCTGTTGCGGCTTCCCACACGCGATTGCAGCGGCGCATTTCGCTGCTATCGGGTGAGCCTGCTACGCGAGATCGACTTCGATCGGGTGGTTTCACGCGGCTATTCCTTCCAGGAAGAGATCCTGTGGCGGCTCCGTCGGGCGGGTGCTCGATTCAGTGAAATTCCGATCACGTTCGTGAACCGACAGGAAGGCGCCTCGAAAATCAACGTCCACGAGGCGCTCAGCGCCGCCTGGATTCTCTTCCGCCTACGGCTTGAGTCGCTGTTTCGCCGCTAGTTCGCATCGAACTGTTCCCGGCGGCGTTTCTCCGAGTGTTTTCCGACGCAATGACGCTCTACTTGCGTTGACCGCGTACTAGCATTGCAGGCGCTGGCGAGCCGAATGATCGGCATAATTCGAAAAACCGGCACAATCGTTAAAACTTAACTGGACGATTGAATCGCTGCGATCCGAATAACCATTAACGACGGACCCTAGGCTCCGTGCGATCGGTCTATTTCGCGATCCGAGCGAAGGCCGAACGCAGCAATCCCCAGGTAACTAACACCTACGGCATGAACGAACCATGGTGAACTCATCTCTCCCGTTACGGCGGCTGGCAGTTTTCGCGATCACTTGCGCGACGATCGTCGCGGCGCAGAATTCTCGCGCTCAGGGCCCGTTTCGCGACGATCCCGTCGTGGCGACCCCGGACGTCGAAGCCAAAGTGGAATCGCTGATTTCCGAAGTCACCGAACCTGAAGTCTCACTGCAACTCGACCCGCGCCGCTCGAAGCTGGTGCGCACGAAACAACCCGTTTCGCGTTTCTCGGTCACCGATCCGCAGATCGTCGATATTGTGCAATACAGCCCCACGGAATTCGAGCTGATCGGCGGGCAATCGGGAGAAACCAGCCTGACGCTCTGGTTCGGCGAAGACCCGCAAAACCGCAACGTGCTGCGCTACCTGGTTCAAGTGAGCCGCGATCGACGCATCGAAGATCGTCGCAAAGTGGAATACGGCGAATTGCAGGCCATGGTGAATGAGATGTTCCCCAACAGCGTGGTGAATCTCGTGCCAATCGCCGACAAGCTTTTTGTTCGCGGCCAGGCCCGCGATTCGGCCGAGGCGGCCCAAATCATGGCCCTGATCCGCGGCGAATCGACCAATCAATTGGGTGGGCTCGTTGGAACTGGCAGCTTCGGCAACGCGCTCGGTTCGGGAACCGCGGCCGCGCCCTTCCCCGGCGCCAGCGATCTGCCTACAAGCCATGTGATTAGTTTGCTCGAAGTCCCCGGCGAAATGCAGGTGATGCTTCGCGTTCGCATCGCCGAGCTCACGCGGTCGGCGTTGCGGCAGATGGGAGCCGATTTGCAAATCAACGAGGGCGACTTCTCGCTGTCGTCGGTTTTTGGCGGCGGCGGCGCTTTCAACGCAATCCTGACCACTGAAGAACTGGAAGTTACGCTCGACGCGTTGAGCTCGAACGGTTACTCGAAGATTCTCGCCGAACCCAACCTGGTAACGCTCAGCGGACGTCCGGCCAGCTTTATCGCGGGCGGCGAGTTTGCCGTTCCCACGGTCGTCGGCGTCGAAGGCGCTGCGGCGGCCACCACGTCGTTCCGCGGCTTCGGCACCCAGGTGTCGTTCACGCCCACGATCATCGACAAAGACCGCATTCGCCTGACTGTGGCGCCCTCGTTCAGCACGCTCAACAGCGACAACTCGGTGAACGGGATTCCCGGTTTGAACAGCCGCTCGGTCAACACGACGGTCGACTTGCGCGAAGGACAATGGCTCGCCATCGCTGGCTTGCTACAGGACCAACAGGCCGGCAACAAAGCCCGCGTGCCGTTTGTGGGCGACATTCCGATTCTCGAAACGGTCTTCAGCCGCCGCGAAACGAAGCGCGAAGAAACAGAATTGATCGTGCTCGTCAGCCCCGAACTCGTGCACCCGATGGAATGCGAGGAAACGCCGCTGATCCTGCCCGGCATGGAAGTAACCGAGCCCGATGATCACAACTTCTTCCTGATGGGCCGCTACGAAGGCGATCCCGATTGCCACCATCGCAGCACGGTCTGGCCGATCTATCGCGAAGCGATGCAATACGGCCGCCACGACGCCAAGGAAGTGCGTCGCGACGTCAAGCAGCAAGTGAAATATCAGCGCAGCGAACAGCGCTACGTTCATGGCAAGCACGGGTTTTCTCGCTAGGCAAACATTCGCAACACCAATTCGCGATCCTGCGTACAAAGGGATGTGTCGATGAAACGACCCCAAACTATCACGATCACCAAGCTTCTGGGCATCGGCGCCTTGGCGCTGCCGGCCATTGGGTGCAACCATTGGAGCCGCTACTTCGCGCCCAACATTCCCCATCCGCTGGGCGCCCAGTCCGACCATATCTGGCAAACGCAGCAATGCCATGCGGAAGCCGCCAAGTTCACGGTTTATCAACACGAATTCGTCGCCAACCAAGCGCGCTTGAACACGGCCGGCGAAGACCACGTGAAGCAAATCGCCATGCGGCTGCAATGCGGCGAAGACTTCCCGGTCGTGGTCGAACGGGGCATGCTCGCCAAACGCGAAAACACCGAATTCCATTATCCAGTCCATCCCGATCCGGAGCTCGACCTGCAGCGACGCGAGATCATCGTCCGGTCGCTAGCCGCCATGGGTGTCCACGATGCCGAAGAGCGCGTTGTCGTAGCGCCTTCGTATCCCGAGGGCTACATGGCTTCCGAAGCCGAGCGTAGTTATCAACGAGCGATTGGCGGGTACAACTCTTTCGGAGGAGGCGGTGGATTTTTTGGCGGCGGATTCGGCGGCGGCGGGTTCGGCGGGGCTGGACGCTAGTAGCATGACCGACGCCTTGAGGACGAATTGCTGTTTCGCTGAACATTCACAAGCATTCCACCGTCACACGCCGGTTGCTGGGAGCAGAATGCAATGACGCTACGACGAACATTCAAAACCGCCGTCCTCGCTTCCGCGGGCTTGCTTTGTGGCTGCGCCCAAACGAACTCCCTGTTTGCTCCGCTCCACTCGGCGATGGCCCCCGCCCAGCGACGCGCGGTGAATGCGGCGCCCGCCGATCGGGGCATGCACGAACAAAAGAACTCGCTCGCCATGGCCCGCCTGTGCGAGCAGCGCGGCGAAATCGACGCAGCGGAAAAACTCTATCATGAATGCATCGAACGCGGCCAGGAGAGCGCGACCGCTTATCATCGGCTCGCCGTCCTCGCCGCGGAACAAGGCAACCTCGATCAGGCCCTGGCCTACTTCGAACAGGCGCTCGACATGGCGCCACCCAGCACCGAACTGCTCAGCGACCTCGGCTATTGTCACTACCTGCGACACGACCTTGAAGCCGCAGAACAAGTGCTGCGCGACGCGCTGCAGTCCGCGCCTAACGATCAAGCCATTTGCAACAACCTCGCACTCGTTTGCTGCGATACCGGACGGTTCGAAGAAGCGCTGCGGCTCTTCAAACGCGTGAATACCGAGGCCGAAGCCTATTCCAACCTGGGCTACGCCTATGCGCAAGCCGGTGAATTCGAGAAGTCGGAAGAATTCTACTCGCGCGCTCTGTCGGTCGACGAAAGCCTGCAGGTGGCCGCGCAGGCGATGCTGCAGGTCGCCCAACGGCAACAACAAATCGAACAAGCGAATCCCACGGCGGAACCCGCCGAGATGATGGCCGATAACCGTGTCGAAATGCCGGCAACCCAACCGCACAGCGACCAATGGCAGCGCCAGGAAGACGACGGCATTCAGTTGGCCTCACAAAACGCACCGGTGGACCAGTCGCCGCAAGTCGTGATCGAAGATGGCCCGTTGCGGTGGAAATCGGCCACGGGCAAGCCGCGCACGTCCGTCGGATTTGTCGATTCGCGGCCGAACGCCGCAGCATCGGAATCCAACGCCACGACGGAAGAAACGGAAAGCTTCCTGCACGACCACCCTGGCACGACCATTCGCGACGATCAGGTGCGTCCGATCTCGGCCGAGTTCACGTCGTTCGATGAACTTCGCTTCCAGACCGTACAGACGGCCGGCTACGAGCAGCCAGTCAACCAGCCGGCAACATGGCCGAGCACGGCGCCCGCCGCCGACGCGCCGCGTCCGCTGCCGCCCATCGAGGCCAAGCCCATTCCGGGTCGTCTCGCGATCCTCGACTTCCCCTTCGTGCCCAAAGCAGTCGCACGCTGATAGGGCGTGCGCGGATCGAGCGGCGCACGAATCGAATTAGCCACGGCATCGGTTTCGCGATCCGTCTATTTCGCGGTACTCTCAGCGCAAACGATGCGGTAGCGCCGCGGCGCCGCCTGAGCATCTTCGATCGCTTCAAGGATCGCCGTTTTTCCTTCCACCCGATACACCAGCGACTGGCCGGTCATTGGGTTGATCAGCGCGGGATGATCGACGATTTGATCGAGCCGCCCCGGAAACTTTCCGCCGTGCGCCGCGGCAAAGTAACGCAGCGATTCGATGGTTTGCAGTTCCACAAGCCGGCGCTCTCCTCGCGCCTGCGCTCGCCGCGCGTTGCCGATTGCGGGCAACAGCAACGAAGCGAGCGGTAGAATTTCGCGTTCTTGACAGCGTTTGGCGACATCGTTGTCGGCCTGTTCCAAGGACGCGCGCGCCTGCCAATAGGGAAGGTAGAACCATTTGAACAGATCGTCGCGCAGGTCGAGATAGGTTTCGGCCGTATGCAGCAACACCACTTCCCCCGCGGACATCTTTTCGACCGCCTCGGCCGTGCGTCCCGCGCCGACCAGTCGCTCGCGCGCCATGCCGATTTTCGTCAGCACGTAGGCCTGCATGCCGATCGATTGGATCGCGCCACGCAGATCGACGCTACCCGGTTCGCTCGCAGCGTCCGGAACAAACAGATTGTTGCCCTGAAAGCGCCTGAGAAACCGCTGCATCAGCGAATTCCAATCCTCGTCGGACATCGCCCCGCTGCGTGAACTGGCGGCAAGGGCATGGCGGCGCGCTTCATCCAGCTCGGGAAACATCAAGAACACGCTCTCCGATTCCAGCTCCAACGGACCACGCAAATCGATCAGCGGATGCGGCAACGCCGTGAGCGCCCAATACAAATTCGGCGATCCCGGCGCCTCGGTCATCGCCAACACCTGTTGATGCATCTGTTCTGCGATGGCGATGCCAACCAACCCGCTGACCAGAAAGGGTTGCTCCGCAGCGTGTCGCGCCAGCGCGTAGCCCGTTTGCAGCGCATGCATGGCTTGGTCGAAATCACCGTCGGCGATCGCCAGGCGCGCCCGCAGTGCGGTCACACGGCCCAAGCCGCGCATCGTTTGCATCTCGGGCAGGAGAATGCCGAATAGATTCTCGCGCTGCTCGCGCACCGGATAATCCCACGCGCAATACGAACGGCGTGCGGCGATCGCCAATTCGGCCCAGGCGTCGTCGAATCGCGCCAAATAGTTTTGCACTTCCGCTCGCGGCAATTCCGCCGGTTTGGTCTTCAGCCAATCGACAACCGGGTCGAGTTTTTCTTCCTTGTCCAACTCGCGGGAGAACCGATCGTAGGCCTGGTCGTAGATGGTTGTGGCGCGCAAATAGACCGTGGCCGCATTGCCCGGCGTACGTTGCGAATAGGGCGGCAGCAATGTGTAGCGCAAAGCCGGTTGCGGATCGCTCGCTGGACGAATTTCGAGCACGACCTCCTCGATCGGTGTCTCGGCGGCGACGTTGATCGAAACGCCACACAGCGACAATGCGAAGGCGTAAATGACAGCCCTATCTAACGACTTGGACATGAGAGCGTCTCCTCGGACCTATTGGATTCAACGGACTGTAATGTGCAATAGAGCATTCGGAAACACACGGACTGAAAGGACGGCTTCACCTCGACATGGATGTTTCGCTCTCGCGATGCCGCCAATCGAAAGTCGCAGTACGCCTTGAACTAACTGCCAAGAAACTCCCCGAGCAATTGGCGTTGGCCGTGCGTCCGGTCATCGGCCGACCCGGCACTGCCCGTTTCCGTGGCGTGACGAAAGGCGTCGGTTCCTTGCGTGATGGCAATTTGACGCAGCCGAAAATAGCTCTGTGCAGGCCATTCACGTGTTGCGATCACCGTAGCGTTCGCCTTCGGCAATTCGTTACTCTCCGCAGCCGACGCGTGGCGTTGCTCCTTCGCTTCGTGGTCGGACTCGGCAACTTCCGGCGGCGCGATGTTCGAACGCTCGTTCATTCGTGGCAGAAGGACACCGGCTGTGGCGACGGCGAGCGACAGCCCCACGCTAGCCGCACACAGACGCCGCGCTTTCTGCTGTTCAACCTTACGGCCCGCCATAAACAGGATCTGATCGCGATCGGGAACTCCGACCGGCCCAAGTCCGGCCAGGCGCCGGGCGAATGTATCGAGATCGGAGTCTAGCTTTTCGTCGCACATGGTTGTTCCACTCTCTTGCGCAAAAGGACAAGGCCTGCTTCGTAACGCCGAAAGGCAGTGCTCGCCGACATGTCGAGCAATGTTCCAATCTGCCGAAATGTCAGCCCGCCCCACAGATGAGCAACAATCGTTTCTCGGTCGATTTGATCGAGCGACCCGAGCGCCTCGACAACCGCCTGGCCGTCGAGCGCATCGTCATCGGTCACCTGAAACCAGCCCGCCCGCGCTTCACCCGCGGTGCGCTCATGTCGGTGACGTCGCACGCGCGATCGGGCCAACGTAAGCGCTTTGTGACGCACCGCGCGAAAAAGCCAGGCTGCGGGATCTTGCGGCATGGCCGACTGGGTCGCCAGGTCGATGAAAGCCAGTTGCACGGCGTCCTCGGCATCGTTGCACAATTGGCGAGCGTAGAGCACGAGCGATCGGCCATGACTCTCCAGCAAGGGCGCCACGTAGCGAGCTGCTGGCCAGTCGTCGGATTCGTGCCCGTCAATTGCCATCCGCGTTCCGATTCCGTTGCTTGCCGGTGTCTCGACTTCGAGCCGCCAACGATAAGTCGCCGGCCGGCGCAATCTGTTTCACACTTTTTCAGAAAAAAGCGAAATCGACACCCCGCGCTCGGTCAGCCCAGTTGCTGTAGGGCCGGAAACAGCTTGGTTAACGCTGTCCATCCACCAGCGACAAGCATGCCCAGCGCCGAGACCCAGAGCATCAGATCCCAGAGTTTGCCTGGGGCCAGGCGGGCATCGCTATGGCGGTAGCGGAAATAGATGGCGGCGAACGAAATCATCGGCAACATGATCGATTGGGCGACGCCGGCGATGAGAATCAGCCGCTTCGGCTCTGGGAGAAGCACAAAAATGGAGAAACAGAGCAACGGCATGATCCCGCACAGCGCACGCACCCAGCGGCGATGCACGTCTTCGCCTTCGCCCCGCACGCCGAACAGGAGCAGGGCGTCGGAAAAGACCCGCGCCTTGCTGGCGTTCGATACGAAATAGGTCGAATACAGCACGGCGAAAGCACCGAAGAGAAACAGCACTTCTGCGCTGCGGCCGAATACCGGCTCGTACATGGCTGAGAGCGTGCGAATCATTTCCGAGCCGGCGGGAACCAGATCCATGCGCCCCAAAATCGCCGCCCCCAAAAGATAGAAAGCGATTGTGGAAAACGTATAGATGACCATCGAGCACCAGGCGTCCCAACGCATGACGCGCAGCCAACCGGCGGCCCGTTCGGCCCATTCCGGAGATTCGTCGCGCGGACCGACAAACCGCGCGTAACCTTTTTCCAGACACCAGTACGGATAATAAACCAGCTCTGTCGCGCCCACGCCGATGATGCCAAACGCGGCCAGCGCCGTCGCCAAGGGAAATACGCCTTCGCGGCGCGGCGGCAAACGGAAGCTCATGCCTTCCCAGATTTCACTCGGGCGGATCGCCCACGCCGCGTTGCCTTGCAAATAAAACAGGTTGACGATCGTAATCAGTGTGAATCCGGCCACCAAGGCGGTAGAGAAATTCTGCACCAGGGCGTAGCGGCCAACGACCAACAGCACCGAGGTCGCGATCGCGACGATTCCCGCCCACAAATAAGGATCGAGCGCCTGGTCTTCGAGTTGCTTTAATGCGTCGCCCTCTTCAACCGCTGCGATCTCGGTTTGAAGTTCGGCGATGCGGGCGGCG
Organism: Planctomycetales bacterium; assembly: GCA_020427265.1. Lineage (GTDB taxonomy): Bacteria > Planctomycetota > Planctomycetia > Pirellulales > JAGQOS01 > JAGQOS01. The sequence continues at coordinate 3,644 of JAGQOS010000040.1, read as the reverse complement.
CGATCCTCGTCGGCTTCTGAACCTTTATCGGCGTGGAGCAGTTGCTGCAACTCGATGCGCATCTTGATCTTCGCATCGACTGCCTCGTTGTACTGTTTGCCGGCGGAAGTTATCGGCATGCTGATTGCCAACGCCTGGCCGACACCGCCAACAATGCCGCCCAATTGCCCGATGCTCGTTAGAAACATGACCAACCAGCACCAGAGCAGCCAGTTGGTTTTTCCCATGCGCGGCCCGGGTACGACCGTGAGCCCGTCGAGAGCCGTGCGGCCGTTGCTGATCGTGTAACGACCGATCTCGACCTGGACGAAGACTTTGATGACACAGCCGATCAGAATCAGCCACAGCAGCCAGAAGCCGGCTTCGGCGCCAACGGCCGTGGTGGCGATCAACTCGCCGGAACCGACGATCGAGGCGGCGACAATCAATCCGGGGCCCAAACGCTGGAGTATTCCCAGCACGGTGGTCGGCGGCGATTGCACCAGCGCTTCGTCGTCGTGTTGATTGCGATTCGGCAAGTCGTGTTCGCTCATGCGGTGTCCGCCCTCGTGCTGTTCGCCAGGGTCCTTTACGGTACAGGCACGCTTAGTTTAGGCGAACGTTCGCCGCGATGCCACCGTGCGATCCGACGATGCCGACAAACCTGCTTACGAAGCACGTTGCGCACACGTAAGCGCGAACCGAACAGGCCAAGGACGTCAAACCATAAAAAAAGCCGCCAGAGGATCGCCCTCCGACGGCTGCAAACTCACCTGATTTTGATCGAACCATTACCAGTGGTGATGATCCCAGTGGCCGGTCTGATGATAATCCCAGTGACCGGGCACGTAGTCGAAGTGATTGCCGTGCGGCTGCCATCCGCCCGGATGGTAGTCCCAGTGGCTCGTGTTGTGCCAGGAATGCGCCGGGCCATTCCAATAGCCTCCGCCGCCCCAATAGTTGCCGCAGTGGCCGTTGCCAATTTGAATGCCCCAGCCACCGTGGCCGTGGGCCGCTTGCGCTGTGTCGGCCGTGGCGCTCATGGCGATCGAAACACCGGCAACCAACGCGATGGCGAGCAGAAAACGTTTCATAACAAATCTCCTTAAAAACGGGTCACCAAGATGGGAAAGGTTAAAGCGTTGTGTGCTTTCGGCCGACTCTAACGCATGCGGCGTGCCAATGGTTGCAAAGCTACCAACAGAGCCCTAAAATCAGCGTTTTCCGAGACTTTTTACGGCCGCTTCAAACGCAGCCTCTGTCTCACATCGAGAAAGTGTGACCAGACTGAGACGGTTCGCGATCATATTGACGACAGAGCGACCGCGCCGCTGCGAACCGAGTCGTTACCGATAGCCCACGGGCCAATCGCCTTTGACCCTCTAATCGAGATACCACGTTTATGAAATACGATGTCTACGGTGTCGGGAACGCCCTGGTCGATGTGCAAGCGCGCGTTACAGACGAGCTCGTCGCGAGCACCGATTTTGAAAAAGGAATCATGACGCTCGTTGACGACGAGCAACAGGCGCGCGTGCTCAATCAACTCGCCGGATTGCCGCTGAATCGCTGTGCCGGCGGGTCGGCCGCTAACACGATCGTCGCCGTCGCCGATTTTGGCGGCCAGGCGGCCTATTGCGGCAAAGTGAATCACGACCCAATGGGCGAGTTCTTTCTCGAAGACATGCGCAAACTCGGCGTCACGATCGACGTGCCACCGGCCAACGACGGCCAAACCGGCACCTGCGCCGTGCTCATCACGCCCGACGCCCAGCGCACGATGCTAACCAACCTGGGTGTGTCGGCCACGCTAACGGCCGACGACATCGACGAGAACGAACTTCGCCAGGCGCGGTACGTCTATGTGGAAGGCTATTTGCTGACCGGCGACGGCACGAAGGCGGCCGCTTACAGGGCCATGGAATTGGCCAAGAAACATGGCGTGAAAGTCGCCTTCACGGCCTCCGATCCCTTTCTCGTGAACATGATTCGCGACGAAATCTGGGAGTTGATCGAGGGCCCGGTCGACCTGTTCTTCTGCAACGAACTGGAAGCCAAAAGCCTGACCCAGAAAGACGATGTAATCGACTGCGCCCAAGAGATTCACAAACATGCCGAAAACGTGGCGCTCACACTCGGGCCGCAGGGCTCGATCATTATGCACAACGGCGAGACCATTCCTATCGAAGGCGTCGACACGCAAGCCATCGACACGACAGGAGCGGGTGACATGTATGCCGGCGGCCTGCTCTACGGCATTACGAACGGCATGACCTGGAAACAGGCCGGGCATCTGGCGTCGCACGCCGCGGGCCGCATTGTGGCTCAACTCGGCGCGCGGCTCGAACGTCGCTTTACCGAACAAGAAATCGCGGCGTTCCTCGATTAGCGTCGTCGCGCCTGGCGTTTCTCCGAAATTTCGCGCTCATCGTGCGCCAGCAACGCTATCGCGCTTGCTTGCCATTGACCGCGGACCCGCTTCCCTCTATTGTCCTCCGCCGAGTTTTCTCCCCTAGGACATTTGCAGGGAATCGAACATGGGTCACACGGGAAATCCATCCACGCACACGGTCGCAGCGCCGCTGCTCGATATCGGATTGCAGAACCAACCGCTCCGCGAGGAACTGCTCGCTGCGTTAACACAAGTTGTCGACTCAGGCGCCTTTGTCTTCGGCCCCGACTGCGAAGCGCTCGAAAGCGAGATCGCTGAATACTGCAGCGCCGAGCACGCCGTGGCGTGCGCTTCGGGCAGCGACGCCCTGCTGCTCGCCTTGATGGCGCTGGGTGTTGGGGCTGGCGACGAAGTCATCCTTCCGGCCTTCACGTTCTTCGCCACGGCCGGCGCTGTTTGGCGGCTCGGTGCGAAGCCGGTCTTTGTCGACATCGAACGCTCGACCTTCAACCTCGATCCCGCGTTGATCGAGGCGAACATTACTTCGCACACCAAGGCGATTATCCCCGTGCATTTGTTCGGGCAATGCGCCGACATGACTTCGATCAACGAAATCGCCAGTCGACATGGCCTCGCCGTCATTGAAGACGCCGCCCAGGCCATTGGCGCCACGCATGGCGCGCACCCCGCCGGGTCGCTAGGTGATTTTGGCTGCTTCAGCTTTTACCCCACAAAGAATCTCGGCGGCATGGGCGACGGCGGCATGATCACGACCAACGACGCGTCACTGGCAGACCAATTGCGCTCGCTCCGCAACCACGGCGGCCGCAATCGATACTTTCACGATGAAGTCGGCATCAACAGCCGCCTCGACTCGTTGCAGGCCGCGATTCTGCGCGTCAAACTGCAGCATCTCGACACCTGGACCGAGGCGCGCTGCCACAATGCCCAAGCCTATGCCCAACTATTTGCCGCAGCGGGCGTGGCCAACCAGATTGGCTTGCCGACGGCGAGCGCCGAGCAACGCCACGTTTGGAACCAATACACCGTCCGGATCGCCGCGGAACATCGCGACGCGCTGCGCGATTACCTTGGCCAGCGGCAGATCGGCTCGGCCGTCTATTACCCCTTGGGATTGCACCTGCAACCGTGTTTCGCCAAGCTCGGCTATCGACCGGGAAGTTTGCCCGAGACCGAGCGCGCGACGAGCGAAGTTCTTTCGCTGCCGGTATCGGCGGAGTTGACTTCGGCCCAACAGCAGGCGGTCGTCGAT
>JAGQOS010000409.1 GCA_020427265.1 Planctomycetales bacterium | reverse complement strand
ATTCGATCGTGCAACTTGAAGGCATCCGGTTCGACAACCCGATGTTCTCGCTCACGACGACGTTTAATCGGGCCGACTTTACACGCCTGCTCACGAGCGATTTCGGACTCGAACCCGCTCGGGTCGATGCTTTTTTTGACCGCGCACGCGACATGAACTTCTACGACGACCAGACGCAAACCGTGGGCGAGTTGTTCGAAGAGTTCTTTCCGGGACGCGAGGACGTGATTCGCCTGTTGATGGAGCCCATTACGTATGCCAACGGCTCCACGCTCGAAGATCCAGCCATTTCGTACGGGATCGTGTTTTCCAACTTCATGTCGAAGGGTGTGTTCACGTTTTCCGGCGGCACGGATCGGCTCATCGAATTGATGCATCAGGAGTTGCTCAACAACGGCGTCGACGTGCGAATTCGAACGAACGTCGATCGCATCCTCGTCGAGCGCGGTACAGTGCAAGGCGTCGAAGTCAACGGACGAACCATCCGAGCACGCGCCGTTGTATCCAACGCCAATCTGCTAGCCACCGTGCTGCAAATGACCGGTGAACAACACTTCGACCCGGCCTTTGTCGAAGAGACGCGTTCCGTGCGGCTCAACAATTCGAGCACGCAGGTGTACATGGCGTTAAAGGAGGGTGAGACCATCGACGAGAGCACGGGTGACCTGCTCTTTAGCTCTACCGCGCCGCTGTTTCGCACCGATGCCCTGTTGAGCCGCGAGATCACAAGCCGCACGTATTCTTTCTATTATCCGCGTACGCGGCCTGAAGGCCGGCCGCGTTATTTGATTGTCTCCAGCACGAACGCCCGGTTCGCGGATTGGGATGGCATGTCGCCCGAAGAGTATGAAGCGAGCAAACGCGATCTGATCGAGACCACGCTCGACGCGCTCGAAAAATACGTGCCCAATGTTCGCGAGCGGCTCGATCATGCCGAGGCCGCCACGCCGCGCACGTTCAAACATTACACGCGGCACATTCATGGATCGAGTTTCGGCACCAAGTTCGAAGGCCTGGCCGTCAGCCGCACGCTACCCGAACAAGTGAAAGGATTGTACCACGCGGGAAGCGTGGGCATCATCATGTCGGGCTGGCTCGGTGCGATGAACTACGGTGTGATCGTGGCCAACGACGTCGACTCGATGCTGCTGAAAGCTCCTCCTGCGACGGTCGATGTAGAATAGAGCTTTTCAACTTCCTGCGCCTACTGAGACGATCATGACCCAAGACGCTATTCTCAAAGCCATCCCCCACCGTCCGCCATTCCTGCTGCTCGACACGATCCTTGAGCAGAGCGACAATCGAATTGTGTGCGACAAGACCTTCTTGGGCAGCGAGTTCTGGTATGACGGCCATTACCCAGATGCGCCCATCACGCCGGGCGTCCTTCTTTGCGAAGCGGCCATGCAGGCCGGCGCGGTATTGCTGGCGTCGCGCGTCGGCGCGTCGGACGGCAGAGTTCCTGTCGCCACGCGCGCCGACGACGTGCGTTTCAAAAAAATGGTCAAGCCGGGCGATACGATCACGATCGACGTGACGCTCGACGATCAGGTCTCCAACGCCTTCTACCTAACGGGCAAGGTCATGGTCGCCGGCAAACTGGCCGCAAGGCTCAGTTTTGCTTGTACGCTGGCCGAACAACCTTGAGCCGCGTTAGGGCGATGGAAAGCGGCGGGCAACCAAATCGCAGATCAGGTCGGTCGCCGTGTCGAGGTCGACAAATTCGCGGTTAATCACCAAGTCGTAGTGGTGCGGGTCGCGCACGTCGCGGTGGAAATATTGGTCGATGAAATGGTGACGTCCTTCGTCCGACTCAGCCAGGTGGCGTTCGGCAGCGGCACGAGCCAGGCCATGCCGGCGTTCGATTTCGGCCAAGCGCATCTCCATCGGGGCGACAAGCTGCACGCTGAGCCCTCGCCCGCGCGGCAGCAAGAATTGTGCCCCGCGGCCGACGAACACCGACGGTTGATGTTGGACGGCGAGCAGCACGATCTCGCCCAAATGCACGACATACTCTTGCTGCGTAACCACATGGTGATTGAGCCATTTGCCCAAGGTTTCGAGCAGCCAATTACTGGTCTTCTCATCAACCGCGTCGAGCACGGCCTTCGGCACGTGCTGCGCTTCCGCCATGTAAATGAGCAATTCACGGTCCATGTGTTGCCAATCGAGCCGCTCGCAAACTCGCTTGGCAAGCTCGGCACCACCAGCGCCCTCCTCGCGAGAAATGGCCACAAATGGATGAATGCGTTTCCAGACATCAACGGGCGAATTCGATACTTCGTCGAGACGACGCTGCGTCTCCAGCCCTTGCGCCCATTGTCGCATTCGCTTTTCGGCAACTTGCGATGTTGCCCCGAGCCCCGTTGCAGTCGTGTGCATTTTCAGGCTCCTTATGCAGAAAGAAACTAAAGCCTCCGTATTCGATAATTGCAACGGCGCCGCGATTCGAAACACAACTTCGGCGGTCCCGAATTCGCTTCCGCTCGCTGCCACGCGCAATCACTCTCTCACTCTCTCTGCCCGTCTCCTACTTTAAGATAACAAATTCGGCTGCCGAAATGCAAACGGAAACAGGTTCGCTGAATTCACCCTCGGCCAACGTAGAGCTGCTTGCTAGGCAATACGGTTGCCTCGAGCAGCGAAACGCCGTCGGACAGCGACGCGGCGGCGACGACAATTTGCGCCAGATCTTCGATCGACATCATCGGTTCCTCGTCCTCCGGGTTGTCGCTCGCCGCACGGCGTTCGACCAGCGTGTTGCCCGGTTGAATGCAGCCGCAGGTAACGCCGAATTCACGACCTTCGAGCGCCGTGACCTGGGTCAAGCCCCACAGGCCGTGCTTCGACGCCGAATAAGCAGCCGACCCGGGGCGGACGCGGTGGGCCGAAATCGAGCCGATGTTCAAAATTCGCCCGCGACGTTGCGGTTTCATCCATTGCAACGCGGCGCGAGTGCAGAGAAACGGGCCCCGCAGATTCGTGGCGATCACCGTATCCCAGGCTGCGATCGAAAGTTCATCGAGCGGCCCGCCGTCGAACGCGCCGGCGTTGTTCACCAGCAGATCAAGCGTGCCGAATTGCTTGCGGGCGCGAGCAAACAAGCGGTCGACGTCGGTTTCGAGAGAAATGTCGGCGACAACCGGCAACGCCTGCCGGCCTAGTCGTGCGATTTCGTCGGCGACGTCCGCCACGTCCGCCTCCGTCCGCGAGCAAATGCAAATATCTGCGCCGGCGCGCGCCAGTGCAACCGCAATGCCACGGCCAATACCGCGGCCAGCGCCGGTGACGAGAGCGGACTTGTTTGTTAGCTGTGTCATAGGAAGTACGAATAATCCTTATGGAACCCAATGCCGACTGAAAGTCGATTAAGAAAACAGGCAGGCAATTATGCCGGTTAGGCCGGAGAGATTTCAGGAAACCGTCGGAGGTGGCGCAAGGCGCGAGTAGACGTGGGCGATATGCTTCCAAAGAGCAGGGTTAACATCCAAATGTTTGTACTGTGCAATTCTGGCGAGTGCCTCGTCGAGCGATCGTCCACTCGACAACGCGAGCGCAGCCGCCGAGATTGCTGCCGAACGACTCAGTCCGGCCGCGCAACAAATGGCTGTTTGTTGAGTCCGCAGTAACGCGGCACTACAAACAATTGCCGCCTCAACAAGAGACTCGTCATTGCCGCCATCATCAGACAGCACAAATCGGCAATAATTAAGTGCTCGAAAAACGACCGGAACCGGCTCTTCAGCCGCTAGATCGATGATGGCTGTGATACCTTGATCGAGAACTGCTGCCATATCGCGCAGATCCGACGCATTCCCCAACCACAACCGCGTTTCTTTGATCTGAATCACCGATGGTCGTTTCGCTTGGTCTTTACCCCTTCAGCAGTTTCCTCAACACCGTCTGCAGAATGCCGCCGTTGCGGTAGTAGTCCAATTCAACCGGCGTGTCGATGCGGACCTTGGCGGGGAATTCTTTCGTCGTGCCGTCGGCGGCCGTGGCTTTCACGGTGAGCGTCGAGCGCGGCTCGAGTGAATCGTCGAGGCCGACAAAATCGAAGGTCTCTTCGCCAGTCAGGCCCAGCGACTGCCAGGTTTGGCCGTCGGTGAATTCCAGCGGCAACACCCCCATGCCGACCAGGTTGCTACGATGAATGCGTTCGTAGCTGGCGGCCAGCACGGCTTTCACGCCCAGCAAGAGCGTGCCCTTGGCGGCCCAGTCGCGACTGCTGCCAGTACCGTATTCGGCGCCAGCTAAAACGACGAGCGGCACACCGTCGGCCTTGTACTTTTCGGCCGCATCGTAAACGCTCATGGTCTCGCCGTCGGGCAAATGCCGGGTTATGCCACCTTCGGTTCCGGGGGCCAACTGGTTGCGGATGCGAATGTTGGCGAACGTGCCCCGGGTCATCACGCGATCGTTGCCGCGGCGCGCGCCGAAGCTATTAAAGTCGACGGGCTCCACGCCATTCTCGATCAGGTAGCGGCCAGCCGGGCCATCTTTCGCGATCGATCCGGCCGGTGAAATATGATCAGTCGTGGTCGAATCGCCCAAGGCAATAAGCACGCGAGCGCCGTTGATCGGCTGAATCGGTTCGGGCT
>JAGQOS010000408.1 GCA_020427265.1 Planctomycetales bacterium | reverse complement strand
TGTAACGCGATCGTAATCGTTGGATGCCTCGGCACTTGGCACGGTTTCGCCCAGGCCGCCGAAGAGAAGCCAGAAGTTGCGCGGGCCGAATGGCCCCTGTTCCGTGGCGATGCGCTGGCCTCGGGTGTGGCGGCGAGCGATCTGCCCGACAACTTGAGCGTGCTTTGGAAATATACCGTGCCCGACGGCGCGTTCGAATCGAGCGCGATCATCGCCAACGGCGCCGTCTACGTCGGCGATTTCGACGGGCTGTTCTTCGCCATCGATCTGGCCAACGGCAAGGAAAAATGGCGTTTCAAATCGGAGATTGGCTTTACGGCGGCCGCGGCCTACCGCGACGGACGCGTTTACGTGGGCGATGTCGACGGCGTGTTCTATTGCCTCGATGCCGCCACCGGCGCTTTGCAATGGAAATACGAGACCGGCGCCGAGATCGACGGCGGCGCAAACTTCCATGGCTCGCATGTGTTGATCGGCTCGCAAGATGCGACGCTCTACTGCCTCGATGCTGCAACGGGCAAAGAAATCTGGCAGCACACGATCGGCGATCAAATTCGCTGCTCGCCAACCATTGTGGCCGAGCGTTGCTTCCTCGCCGGTTGCGATAGCAAGTTGCACATGGTGAATGTGAACGACGGCAAGGAAATCGCCGCCGTCGATATCGACGCGCCGACTGGAACCACACCCGCCGTGCTCGGCGACCTGGCGCTCTTCGGCACCGAAGGGGGCACGTTTCTGGCGATCGATTGGAAGGAAGCGAAACTTCGTTGGAAATACGAGAGCAGCCGGTCGCAACTGCCGTTTCGCTCGTCGGCGGCGGTCAACGCGTCGGCGGTCGTCTTTGGCGGACGCGACAAGCAGGTGCACGCGCTCGATCCCCAAAGCGGCGAAAAGAAATGGACCTTTCCCACGCGCCAGCGCGTCGATAGCTCGCCGGTGATCGTGGGCTCGCGCGTGTTCGTAGCGTCGGCCGACGGCAAGCTCACGGCGCTTGAGTTGGCGAGCGGCAAGAAGCAATGGGAATACGACGCCGGCAGCGGCTTCGTCGCCTCGCCCGCCGTTGCCGCAGGCCGCCTGGTCATCGGCAGCGAAGACGGCGTGCTGTACTGTTTTGGCGCGATGAAGAAGTGACGCCGGAAAAGAAGCTTGCACAGAGGCGTCAAGCATTTGGCCCGACCGGTGACCGCAACCAAACAAAAACAAGTTGCAACACGAATTGACGCTGATCTTCGCTTCATCGAATCAGCGACGATAAGTGCTGATTAGCGTTCCTCTCACAACAATGGACTCACCGTACGCAACCCTTGCAATTTCGTACGGAGTTGAGTTCAACACTCCGTTGCGAGCATTGAGCAATGACCGAGCAAACGAAGAAAACGGAAGTCGGTAGTTATTTCATTACGAACTACCCGCCCTATTCGCAATGGAGCGACGCGCAGTTGCCCGAGATCGAAGCGGCGCTCGCCGCGCCGCCGCGCGACGTGCCGCTGGGGCTCTATCTGCATATTCCCTTCTGCCGCAAACGCTGTAAGTTTTGCTACTTCCGCGTTTATACCGACAAGAACTCGTCGGAAGTCGAAACCTATGTTTCCGCCCTCTCCAAGGAAATCGAACTGGTCAGCCAGCTTCCGGTGATGGGCGGCCGGCCGTTCCGATTCGTATACTTTGGCGGCGGCACGCCTTCGTTCCTGAGCGGAAAGCAGCTCACGTCGCTCGTCGACCGGCTGCGAGCCAACATCAATTGGGATCACGCCGAAGAAGTGACCTTCGAATGCGAACCCGGCACGCTCTCCGAACCGAAGGTCCATACGCTGCGCCAGTTGGGCGTGACGCGGCTGAGCCTGGGCGTGGAGAATTTCAGCGACGCGGTGCTCGAAGAGAACGGCCGCGCGCACTTGTCGAAGGAAGTGTATCGCGCCTGGGAGTGGATCGAGGCCGCCAAATTTCCGAACGTGAACATCGACTTGATCTCGGGTATGGTCGGCGAAACCTGGGAGAACTGGCGCGATTGCATCCGCCGGACGATCGATTTGTCGCCCGAAAGCGTGACCATCTACCAGATGGAACTCCCGTTTAACACCGTGTATTCGAAGGACATTCTGGGCAACAACATCGAAACGCCGGTGGCCGATTGGGATACGAAGCGCGCCTGGGTTGAATACGCGTTCGAGCAGATGGAACAGGCCGGCTATTCGGTGAGCAGCGCCTATACAATGGTCAAGGACCCGACGGCCGTGAACTTCAGCTATCGCGACAACCTGTTCGGCGGCAGCGATCTATTGGCCACCGGCGTCGCCAGCTTCGGCCATGTATCGGGCGTACACTATCAAAACGCCACGGAATGGGGCGAATACACGCAAACGCTACTCGAACGCGGCGAGTTGCCGCTCAAGCGGGCGCTGCGGCCGACACCGCATCAACTGCTCATTCGCGAAGTGATCCTGCTGCTCAAACGCGGTTATCTCGACGCCAACTACTTCCGCGAAAAATTCAAGGTCGACATCCTGCAAGAATGGGCCGAAGTGTGGCGCGATTACCAAGCGCAAGACATGCTCACAGTCGACGGCGAGCGCATCGAACTCACGCGCCAAGGGCTGCTCCAAGTCGACGGCCTGCTCCCCGCCTTCTTCGAGACCGAACATCAAGGCGTGCGTTATACGTAGGCTGGAGGCTTGAGGAGGGAAAGTCCAAGGTTCAAGGCACAAACTTCATACAATTCTGAAATCCGCAATCTGAAATCCACATTGTCTGCTCCGCTTGTATTTATGATGGGGAAGTTCGAGGCCGAGTTTCCCGCGGATCGATTGTATGCCCGTAATCACATGTGGGCACAGATGGTCGACGGGCGCTGTCGCTTCGGTTTAACGGCCTATGCCGTGCGACTACTGCAGGATGTGTATTTTCTCGACTGGGATGTCGAAACCGGCGCCACGCTGTCTGAAAGACAAGAGATGGGCCAGATTGAAAGCAGCAAAGCCGAAAGCTCGCTCTACAGCCCGGCCGCCGGCCGACTCGTCGAGATCAACGAACGCCTGTTGCACGATCCTTCGGGTATCAATGTCGACAAGTACGGCGCGGGCTGGCTCTTCGCGCTTGAGTGCTCGGAAGATACGTTGCTCTCGCCCGAGCAATACCTTGAACACCTGGAAGCCGTTTGGCCGGTCACCCAGCGGACGATCAAAGGGCAGTTAAACGAGTGAAGCCGTGCGGCGTTCGCGGCAGTCAAAATCGAGCCGCAGCGGAATTCAGCTGGCAAGGAATGGAACCGCCAAGGCCGCCAGGGACGCCAAGAAGTTGCAACTCGCCATGGCGTAAGGATTACCGCGATTGAGCCTGGAACGTCGAGGGGGACCGTCCCATTTTCGCTGGCGCGAAAGTAGGGACGGTCCCCGACAGGCAGCGTTGTTGGCGAGGCCGATGGGATTTCGAACGACAGCGACCGTGGGCCGCGCGAAGGCTTCGCCTTGCGATTGCCCACGGCTACGGGCGGTCATCCCTTGCGGGATTCCGTTCGGAGCAGCGCTCACAGCGTTCTTGGCGGTTCATCACGACTATCGAGCCCGATTTGCCCCGATTGGACAGCCCTCGCCGGCTTCGTACAATAGGAGCTGTTAGCTGTTAGTCCCAAATCTCTCGACCCTCGACCCTCGACCCTAGTCCCTCGACCCTCGACTCAACCATGGCAAAACGCATTACGGTCGTCATCTCGCAGAGTCAGAGCAAGAATCCGGCCAAACGGAATCTCGAAGAAGAGATCGTTGCCGGGTTGCTGGGCGAGCGCGGCGTGGATGTGACCGTGATCCCGCACCTTTATGATCTGGCGCCCGAGGGCAGCGGCATGTTGTGCTTGCAGGGCATAACGGGTGACATGATCGTTGGTTCGTGGCTTTTTCCGCGCGCCGCGCGCTGGATCTTGGATCGCAATCAGGTCCACGGCCGCGAAGGTGTATCGCTGCTCAAGTCGCCCGGCGAATCGGAAGAGGATGAAGAGGAACTGGCCGCCGCGCAAGCGGCCGACGACGACAAGCTGCGCGTGATCGATCAGCGGCCCGCGCCCAACCGGGCGATCTATTGCCTCGACCTGCGCACGCATGCCAAGGCCGAGCCGTATTTGGAAGAGATTCGCCGCATCGCGCGTGAAGCGACCACCGACGTGGTCGGCCTGACCGACTGGATCGGCGGCGCGCCCAAACCTGAACAGATGGAGCGCTACCTCAACCCTGCCGGAAACGGCAACGGCAATGGCAATGGCGCCGGACAACCGGCGGGGCCGATCAAGGCGGCCGAAGGCGAAGGTCAGACCGCGCACATCGTGGAGGAAGAGCCGGCCCGCCGTTGGTATCCGGTGATCGATTTTTCGCGCTGCACGAACTGCATGGAATGCATCGACTTCTGCCTGTTCGGCGTGTACGGACTCGACAAGGCGGAGACGATCCTGGTCGAACAACCCGACAACTGCCGCAAAGGGTGTCCGGCTTGCAGCCGCGTGTGCCCCGAAAACGCGATCATCTTCCCGCAGCATAAAACACCGACGATCGCGGGCAGCAACGAAGCGGCCGGCAGCCTGAAGATCGATCTCTCGAAACTCTTCGGCGCACCCGACCCCGGCGCTCCGGGCGAAGCCGGC
>JAGQOS010000407.1 GCA_020427265.1 Planctomycetales bacterium | reverse complement strand
CTTGCCGCCGAACACGACCGCCTGGTTTATGAATTTCCTTGGCGAACCGCTCGTCGTCAGTTCCGAGTATCAGGAAGTCGACTGACGCCGCCGAGAGGGCCGCGGCCTCGCAACAGGCCAACTTCACTCCGCCGTCGACTGCCAAACTCTCGCGCCGCAGATGCTTATCCGGCGCGCAGTCGGACGCTGTCCGACACTCTCCCTCGAAACGCGACCTGCAATTTATCACCGGCGTTCTAACTCTTCCGAACGATTGCCGCTCGTGTTGTCGCATTCGGCATGGGAAATGCTCCTGCTCGGCTAATTGGCAGTGGCCTTGCTAGTTCGAGTCGAACTTAACGGTGGCGTTTCCGGCGATGTTTTGGTGAGTATTTCCCGACGAAACGACGCACCACTTTCGTTGAATGCGCTCGAGTTGGCGCGCGGCCAGGGCGGCAGTCTAGTCTGCGCAACTCGCGCGTTGCCGATTTCATCGTTCGAGAGAAAGGAGACACGATGGCCAGCAAAGCACCGACGGTTGAAAAACCGCTCGCGGTTGTTGAAATAGTCGAAGAAAGACTACGGCAGAGCATGTATTTGTCGCTGCGTTCGGTAAGCTGTCAATTTCAAGACGGCTTGCTGACGCTGCGCGGAATCGTGCCGAGCTTCTACGTGAAACAAGTTGTGCTCTCGCTGCTCGAAGACCTGGAGGACCAGGGAGTCGAGCGAGTGATCGACGAAGTGAATGTTGTGAACCCGCGCGGACTCAGCAGCGTGCGCAACGAATCCTAGGCTACTTTCTGATTACGATTGTTCTTCGTGGCGGGCAGCGCGTTCATTCGCCCGCTCGCAGAGGTGCAGGCGTTCAGTGCCTGAGTCGCGCGAAGCGCTCTTCCGGAAGCACGACCGTGCTGATGCGCAGGCCGAACTTGTCGCCCACTTTCACGGCTTCTCCCTGCGCGATACGCCGCTCACCTACTTCCAAATCGAGAAGCTGTTCACACGATTTGTCGAAGTTGATGATGGAGCCGGGTGTGAGGGAAAGAATCGCGGCGATCGTCTCGCGTTTCGCCGCCAATGTTACCTGCAGCGGAACTTCCACTTGCAGCATGCTGCGGATATAGGGGGGCAACCGGTCGAAAGCGTCGTCCCGGGGCGCTTCGATTTTAGGTTGTGCCGCGACCGGCGGCGCCGGTTCGCCGGGAATTTCTGCTTCGACGTCGTCCTGCGATTCTTCTTCGGTCGCGTCGGGATCATTCAGTATTTCCGACGACTTGGCGAACGGCCAAACGAGATCGAGCATGGCTTGCTTGTCGCCGGAACTGACCGACAGCCGCACGAGCGCCGCTTCCTCGGCCGGCGCGCCGCGTTCGACGGCATCGGCCAGATTCGCCACGCGCGCCGCCTGGTAGTCGTCGGCCAGGAAGTCCTCGGGCACGAGGAGCATGCTCAATTCCTGGCCCATGGTTGAGAGCTTACTCACGCCGGTCGGATCGGGCGAAGCGACCCAGTCGGGAATCAGCCCCGAAGCTTCGGGCAGCACGGCGGCAACGCCGACATCTCCGAACGTGAACACGGCCACCAGGCCGGGACCGTTCCATTCCTCGGGTACTTCCGATTTACGGTACAGCGAGGTCGACTCGGGCGGCGCGAATTCGAATTCGCCGTCGAGCGAGCGCGACAGCGCGCTAGCAATGTCTGCGCTGTTCTGCTGACAGGCAGCAAGGACTTGTTCCGCGACGTTTGCATTCAATTCAGCCATACGCCAATAAATATCGGCCGAACGACCGGTAAACTCTTCCCAGTCTGACGATTTTCGCGGATCGACGCGTGTCGAGCTCGCGATCTGCGACTCCGTAGGCAATCTCTTCTCGGTAGCCGGCAAATCGGTATAATTTGGGAAGATTAGGAAACAACAGCACCGAAACTGGGAAAACCATGAGCGATTCGGCTGTCGTCGATTCACCAAAATTCGAATTGGCGCCCTACAAATCGTTAAGCAACGACGAGTTGGTGGCCCGTATCGACGCGGTACGCGGCGTGCTGGGCTCGAAACTGTTGATCCTCGGACATCATTACCAGCAAGACGAAGTCGTCGCCCGCGCGGACCTGCGCGGCGACAGCTATCAGCTAAGCCAGCTAGCAGCTTCGAGCAGCGACTGCCGGTACATTGTTTTCTGTGGCGTTCACTTCATGGCCGAAACGGCCGACATTCTGGCGAATCGCCCTGAAAAGCTCGCCGAACGCCAGGGCGTGCGCGTGCCGGTCTACCTTCCCGACATGGCGGCCGGCTGCTCGATGGCCGACATGGCCGAGATCGACCAGGTTGAAGCGGCGTGGGCAGACCTGGGTGAAGTAATCGATACGGAGGAAATTACGCCGGTCACGTACATCAACTCGGCCGCCAGCCTCAAAGCGTTTTGCGGACGGCATGGGGGCATCGTGTGCACTTCGAGCAACGCCGCCGCCGTACTCGATTGGGCGTTTGCGCGCACGCGCCGCGTGCTCTTTTTCCCCGATCAACATTTGGGGCGCAACACGGCGTTGAAAATGGGAATTACCAACGCGCAGATGCCCGTTTGGGATCCGCTCGCCGACGAGTTCGGCGGTAATTCCACGGAGTCCCTGCAGGCCAGCCGGGTTGTGCTGTGGAAGGGGCATTGCAGCGTGCATCAAATGTTCACGGCGGCGCACGTGCATCAGTTCCGCGAGCGTACTCCGGGCATCAAGATCCTCGTTCATCCCGAGTGCCCGCAGGAAGTAAACGATCTGGCCGACGTTTCGGGTTCGACGGGCAAGATCATTCAAACGGTCGAAGCCGCGCCGGCCGGCACGAAATGGGCGATCGGCACCGAATTGCATTTGGTCAACCGGCTCAAGTCCGAGCATCCCGAGCAGGAAATTCACTTCCTCTCACCCGTCGTCTGCATGTGCGCTACCATGTATCGCATCGACTTGGCGCACTTATGCTGGACGCTGGAAAATCTGCAAGCCGGCACGCCGGTGAATCGCATTGAAGTCGACGAGGAAACGGCCCGCTGGTCGTTGATCGCGCTCCAGCGCATGCTCGAAGTGAAGTAGATCGCGGCTGAATCCACAGACTTTGGGTCCGGCAATAGCCCGCCGTTGCGTCTTATTCGGCGTCGTGCTCGCGGCACCAGGCGACCATTTCGTCGATCGACATCTTCGACTTATCGACCGCGCCGCCGCTCGCTTTCGGTGCGGCAGTCTCTTCCGCCTGCGCCGGTGCGGCTTCTTCGGCGGCTGGCGCCGGGGCTTCGGCTGCCGGCGCACCGCCCGCCTTTTCGCCGCGCGCTGCCGCCAACATGTCGGCCACCGACATCTTGGAACGATCGGCTTTAGCGGCCGGTTTGGCAGCCGGCTTGTCGGCGGCAGGCGCCGGAGCGGCTTGGCCCTTGGCGGCGGCAATCATTTCGGCGACCGACATCTTCGAGCGATCCGCTTTGCCGGCCGGTTTGGTAGCGGCTGCTGCTCCGCCGCTCTTCGGCACTCGGGCAGCGGCCAGTTTTTCGGCGATCGAATCTCCGCCAGCCGGAGCGGCCGCGGGCTTGGCGCCACCTGGCTTGGCGGCTCCCTGCATGCGCGCCATTTCCAACGGCGAGAGCTTTTTGCCTCCGGCCGCGGCGGCCGGTTTGGCGGTGGCCTTGGCCGCGGGTTTGGCGGCAGCCTTCTTCTCGACGGCCTTCGGTGCAGGCTTGTCAACCACTTTCAGAAAGTCGAGATCGATATCGTACCAGCCAATGTTCTGATGATATTCGCCGAATTCGACCAGGGCGCGGCCGCTCATGTTAACCGTCTTGACTTGGCCAACCACGTCCTTGAAGCGGGCCAATTCCGGTTGGTCGGCGATCACCTGAACATATTTGTCCGTGTATTCGTTCTTCAGTTTCTCGATATTCTCAAAAACCATGACGACTGGTCGCTCCGCAACAAGGGGCCGGCGTTCCGGCAGTTCGAATTCGCAGAATAAGCCCGCCATTTTGCCGTAGCTCGGGCTGGAAATCAAGCGCCGATTGGCCACGTGTAAGCAGGCCTTCGGGATAGCGGCTGTGGAATTCGCCGCGGAATCGAGCAGCACGTCGGTGTTTCTGCTTCTCTGCCGCCGCGAATGCGCCGGGCAGCGTTAGAAATCGGACCATTGGACGTCGATCCGCGTATGCACGCGCGACGCCAATTTCGCCTGCTCCGGACGGTCGTTGATAATCACCCGGGCGGCCTCGACCAACGGCACGCCCGTCGCTTCGAAGCAAACAGCAATGTCGTTTTCCTGATCCAACGCGATGGTCGCAGCCTGTCCGCAGCGTTGTTCGAGATTGAATTCTTGAATCGCTTCGCGGCTCCCCTCGGGAATTACGAGCAGCAGCCTGGCGGCGCCACCACACGAGAGCAGGCGTGGCATGGCGGCGTCGAGGCATACTTGCAGCGGATCGCCGGGCGCATCGCAATTGTCCAGCGACAACAACATGCCGGCCGTGTCGCTTTGCTGAATCTCCTTCGCCACCACGTCGCGCGCCGCCACGCGCATGTATTCTTCCAGGTGATTGCCGAAGTCGCGTTTGCCGAAGACAAATTCGCCCAACGGACTGCGGCCCTCGAGCCAACGTCCTTTGAGTGTTTCTTCTAACTCGGCCAG
>JAGQOS010000406.1 GCA_020427265.1 Planctomycetales bacterium | reverse complement strand
TGGAACTCGTTACCGACGGGCTTTCGACCGATCAGGTGATCGATCGGCTCGAACAGCTTGTGAACGAGCGGCGTCCCCAATCCGAGCGCGAACGGACGGCGTAAGACGATGGCGGATCGCACGTTGACCAACCGGCTCTGGTATGGCGCCTGCCGGCTGATGCTCTTGATCTGGTGCAAGCTCTATTTTCGTTTGAGCGTGCGCGGCGCCGAGCACATGCCCCGCACCGGCGGTTGCATTGTGCTCTCGAATCATCAAAGCCACCTAGACCCGGTGCTCGTGGGCGTGGCTTGCCCGCGGCAGCTCAGTTACCTGGCGCGCGAAAGTTTGTTCCGCGTGCCCGCGTTCGCCTGGCTGATTCGCTCGTTCGGCGCGATTCCGATCGACCGCGACGGCTCGGGCATGGCCGGTTTGAAGGCGACGCTTCGCTGCTTGAAAGCCGACGACGCCGTGCTGATCTTTGGCGAAGGCACCCGCAGCCGCGACGGGCAATTGCAACCGCTCAAGCCGGGTTTTCTCACGTTGGCTCGGCGCACAAAAGTTCCCATTCTTCCGGTGGCCGTTCGCGGCGCATTCGATGCCTTCCCTCGCACCGGCAAGTTTCCGCGACCGCGAAAGATCTACGTGCGCATCGGCGCCCCGATTGCGCCCGAGGCTTATGCCGAGATGAGCGACGAGGAGTTGCTCGCCGAAGCGGGCACAAGGATTGAAGCGGGGTTTGCTGCGGCCGCCGTCCGGCTCATTCCGTCTTGATCGCCTTGCGCAAGGCGTTGATTAGATTGGCGTACATCACAAACAGCACCAGGGCTAAGATTCCGACGCCGATCAGGATCAATCCGGGGAGCGGTCCAATGCCGACAACGCTCCCCAGCGCCAGGGCGATCGCAATTACGGCCATCATCAGCACGTTGTTCGCACGCTTGGTCAGGTCGTCGCGGTGGATGAATTGCGCCAGCTTGCGCAGGAAGACGACGAACAGAACGCTGGACAAAATGCCGGCCGCCTGTGCCAGCCCGGGAACGATATTCGGAGCGATGCCGACGAACGGCAGAAATTCCACGATCACACGGATCAGTTGAAATACGACCGAGAGAGCAGCCAGGCCCTTGGCCCCGGTTTCCGGCGGTACCGAAAGGCAGAGCACCGGACCGACAAACATCATGATCGACGCGATGATCATCCCCGCGCCGAGCGGAAACCGAATGGCTGCACCCAGGAACATCATCGGAATGGTGAGAATGGTCCACAGCAGGAGCAGAATGATTCCGTAGTACATGAGCGATAAGCCGATCGCCGTTTTCGAAAGCCCCTCGGCGTTCGAACGCAACCATTCTCCGCTGGCCGCGACTTCCACCTGCGGCGCGGCGTATGGGTTTTCGGATGATTCCATGGAAGGCCTCGGCAAGATGGTGAAATTTTTACGAAATTCAAAACGATTAGCTGCAGCGTGCTTACGTTCGGTTTGTCCGGAGAACCGAAGACTAGAGCTTATTTCAAGACGATTAGCCGGAACGCGCTAGCGTCCGGTTTTTTGAGGGAACCGTCGGCCAACGCCCCATGACGGATGCTTGTAAAGTTTCCACCGTCATCGAACGAGTATGCCGATCGACAACAGTGCGGATGTCATCCTTCGCCATCACACGCATTCATCACGGTGGTCGACTCGGTATGCTTTGCAGTGTGAGACATGCGCATCGTATAAAGTGCGCCAATAACGATCGCTTCGCACATCGCGATCAACCAATACAGTGTTCGTTTCTCGACGCTGTAAATTCCAAGCACGAAAAACGCAGCGCCTAGCACGAGTGCACAAAACGCATACACATGCGTCGCTTTTCGCAGTCTCTGTGCTTCGACGATCGTGAATAGGGCGGGCATTCTTTTGTCGTACGGCTGTAATGTTTGGTCCGAAGGCGACGGAAACGAGCGCTAGTCCGCAGCGATTTACACCTGTGATTTTACGCCTATTATGCAGTCAAGCACGATGCCGGTTCACTTTACAGAAACCCATTCGACGCATCAACGTAATTCAATACATGCCGTCGACTTCGAAATCTAAATTACTTCTACCCGCCGCGTTGCACGGTTAAAATAAAGGCGAACCCAATTCCGCCTTGCGATCCCGCCTGCCATGTTTCGCCTTCGCCGCTTCATCGTCGTCGCTTTGCTCTCCGGATTTGCTTTATCGCACACGTGCGCGGCCGAGTATTCCAAATTATGGGGCCAGTCGGGTGAGTTGTGGCGGGCCGACGGGCGCTTGCCCGACTTTTCGTTCGCCGGGTATCGCCGCGGCGAGGCCGAGACTCCGCACGTCAACGTGGCGGCGGACGTGACCAATTTCGGCGCCAATGGGAGCGACGACAAAGACGATACGGCCGCATTCCAACAGGCGATCGCCGAAACCGACACCGGGGCGATCTTTGTGCCGGCTGGCCGCTACCTCGTTTCCGATCTTTTGGAAATCAACAAGCCGAATGTCGTGCTACGCGGCGCGGGATCGGAGAAGTCGATCCTCTATTTTCCCGTCGGGCTCGAAGACGTACGGCCAAATATGGGTGAAACCACAACGGGACGCCCCACGAGCAACTATTCGTGGTCGGGCGGTTTCGTGTGGATCAAGGGAAGCGACCGTGCGCCGCGACAGGCGCAGATAACGGCCGCGGCCGATCGCGGCGCGCACGTGTTGGCCGTCGATGAACCGGGCCGATTAAAGTCGGGCCAAGACGTGCGCCTCGTGCTGCGCGACGACGAGCGGCAGTCGCTCGTTCGCTATCTGTACCAAGGCGATACCGGGCCCACGCAGGAGCTACAGAAGCGGCATCGGCTAACGAGTTTCGTGGCGCGCGTCGTTAGTGTCGCGGGGCAGACGGTGACGATCGATCGGCCGTTGCCGTTCGACGTTCGCCCCGAGTGGCGGCCCGAACTCGTGGCGTTCGAGCCTTCGGTGCGCGAGGTCGGCATCGAATCGCTCGGGTTCGAATTTCCCAACCGGCCCTATGCCGGGCATTTCACCGAACGCGGCGCCAACGCCATCGCCATGAGCGGCGTGCGCGACTGTTGGGCCCGCGACATTCGCATTCACAATAGCGATAGCGGGATTTTTGTGACCGGAACGTTCTGCACGGTCGAAAACGTCGTCTTCACTTCCGAGCGCGTGCGCGACAAGCAACGCCATAGCACCGGGCATCATGGCATTCAGGTGACGGGCGACGACAACCTGGTGCGTCGCTTCGATTTTCAGACTAGGTTTATCCACGACCTGACGGTCGCCCATTGCCGGGGCAATGTGTTTGGCGACGGCCGCGGCGAAGACCTGAGCCTCGATCACCACAAATACGCCCCGTATGCCAATTTGTTTACGAATCTCGACGCCGGCGCCGGCACCCAACTTTGGATTTGCGGCGGCGGCGCGGCGCTGGGCAAGAATACGGCCGCATGGGCCACGTTCTGGAACATCCGCGCCAAGCGGCCGCTCGCCTGGCCACCGGCGTCGTTCTGCCCCGAGCGAGTCAACCTGGTGGGGCTGACAACCGAACAGCCGAGCGTGCTGCAAGACGACGGTCGCTGGTTCGAAGCGATCGCTCCCAGCGAACTAACGCCACAGAATCTGTGGGAAGCGCAACGTGGCCGGCGAGTTGGGAATTAGCAGGGTGAACAAATCGGAGCACGTGCCAATCGTCTCAAGTTTCGACGATTTCCGCTTTTGTGCTTTCGATGAAGGCGATCACTTCGTGGCGCTCTTGTGCGGGCAGCTCGAAGGCATCGAGCGTGGCGCCAAGGTGGTCGATGAAGGCTGACCAGTCGCTCGCAGAAATACGCATGCCGGCGTGCGCGGTTTTCATGTCGCGGCCGGTGTAATAGAGCGGCCCACCCGATGCCGCGCAGAGGAAGTCGATTAGCAGTTGTTTCTCGCGCGCCAGTCCGTCGGCGCCGCGGTGGTCCCAGAAACGCCGCAGGGCGTCGTCGCCTTGCAGGCGAGGCAGCAGATTTGCTGCGACCGCGGCAATGGCGTCGTAGCCGCCAAGCCGCTCATAGAGTGTTTGTTCGGCCAAGAAAGCGACCTCCATTGCGATTCAAATGGTGGCGATCATGCCGCCTGCCACACAGCGAGCGAAAACAGTGGAAACGCGCCGTCGCCTACGGCTTGCCGTTAAACGATCAGCCGCTGCACCCCCAAAGCTAACAGCTAATAGCTAACGGCTAATCCTCCAGCACATCGGCTTCGCGGGCCTTGGCCAGGTCGTCGATCTGACCTTCGAACTTTTTGGTCAGTTCCTGGATTTCGTCCTTGGTCTTGTCGCGATCGTCTTCGGTCAGGACTTTGTCCTTCTGTTCCTGGTCGGCCGTTTTGTTGGCGTCGCGGCGGATGTTGCGGATCGAGACCTTGGCGTCTTCGGCCAGTTTCTTGATCTGCGTCACCATCTTCTTGCGCACTTCGGTCGACAGGGGCGGAATGTTCAGACGGATCACCTTGCCGTCGTTTTGCGGCGTGTAGCCGAGATCGCTGCCGATGATTCCCTTTTCGATATCCTTGAGCGTGCTGGGATCGAACGGGCGAATGACAATTTGCGTGGGCTCCGGCGCGCCGACCGAAGCGACCGCCTTGATCGTCGTGGGCGAGCCGTACACATCGACGCGCAGCGAATCGACCAGGCCCGGATT
>JAGQOS010000405.1 GCA_020427265.1 Planctomycetales bacterium | reverse complement strand
GCGACCGGTCAGCGGCTGACGACCGCCGCGCCCATGCACGTGCAGTCGGTAATCGATAACAAGCCGCCGACCGACGGCGAGCGATACATCTTCAACCCACCTGTGCCGGTCGAGTTGATCGACGCGGCGACGGGACTACCGACGGGCATCTTCATTGCGAGCGCAACGAACGATGTCGCGCCGACCGTCGAGCACGATCAATTCGAAGAGGCTTTCGCCGAGATTGAGCTGGTCCGTCCCGACGGTTCGACGGAATTCGTGCCGCTTTTGGGACGCACGGAAATCGACGTCTTCTTCGAAGGCCCTGACGAAGGGGATGCCTCGGACGACAGCCGCAACGGCCGGGACGAAGTTCCAACCGAGATGGTCGCGCTCGACTTGCAGGGCAACAGCTCGCTCGGGCCGATCCAGATTCGCCTCAATCCCAACATGCCTTCGGTCGGCGAGATTGAAGAGCAGGTGAACAATAATCCTGGCATTCTCGATGTCGATCCGTTCGCGCCTGGCAATGCCGATAGCTTCTTCGATGTGTTCTTCGAGATTTCCGTCGGCGGCACGGTATTGCACAACAATGTGCCCAAGCGAATGAGTTCGGTCATCGGCAATAAACCGCCGGCGCCGGGCGACACGTACGAGAACAACGACAATACCGAGCTTCTCGACGAGAACGATAATCCCACGGGATTCTTTGTTCGACTGGTCCGGCACACGCCTCGTCCGGAATTGGATTGGGGCGACGCACCGGATCCGACGTACCGTACACTTCGCGCCTCCGGCGGACCGAGCCACGCGATCACCGGGCTCACGCTCGGCACGGCGATTGACGCCGAACCGGACGGGCAACCGAATGCGACGGCCACGGGTGACGATATCAACCT
Organism: Planctomycetales bacterium; assembly: GCA_020427265.1. Taxonomy (GTDB): domain Bacteria; phylum Planctomycetota; class Planctomycetia; order Pirellulales; family JAGQOS01; genus JAGQOS01. The sequence continues at coordinate 3,851 of JAGQOS010000405.1, read as the reverse complement.
GATCTTCCCGGGAATTCCCGGACCTCCCGGCGATGAAGACGGCGTGACGTTCCCCGCGCCGCTGGTAGCCGGCACGACAACTTCGATTAACGTGACAGCGTCGGCCCCGGCCGTGCTCGATTACTTCTTCGATTTCGATGGGAGCGGTACGTTCGGTGATTCAGCCGGCGAAACGATGGTCTTCGCCCATCCCGGTGGCACGGTTGCCGTTCCGGTCACCATCCCCGCCGGCGCGGCGGTTGGCGCGACCTTCGCCCGCTTCCGCTTGAGCACGGCCGGCGGCCTCGGCCCCGGCGGCCCGGCCAGGGACGGCGAAGTGGAAGACCATGCTGTAACGATCGATCGCCGCATCCTGCCGCAGGAAATCGACGTGCAAGGTAACGGCGTTTCTATCGCCCACGGCGATGTAACGCCCGACGTGGCCGACGACACCGACTTTGGCGATGTAACGATCGGCAGCACGATTTCGCATACCTTTACGATTTTCAACGACAATGGTATTGGCGATGCCGATCTGACGATCAGTCCGCCCGTTTCGATCACTGGCGCGCCGCTGGGCGTGTTTGAAGTGACGGCCGAGCCGGCGATGACTGTACCCGGCGGTGGCTCGACGACCTTTACCGTGAAGTTCGCTCCCGATGTGGCCGGCCCGTTCTCGGCGACTGTTTCGATCGCCAACGACGATGCGGATGAAAATCCCTACAACTTCGAGATTTCCGGAACCGGTGTGGAATTGAGCATCACGCCGATCGTCGAACTCGACGCGGACGGTGTACTGCACGTTGTCGGCACACCGGGCGACGATCGGATCCGCATCAAACCCGACGGGGCGCTGCTGCGCGTGATCGCTGACTTCGACGGACATTTCCGCCAGAAATACAACTTCCTTAAGTCTCGCGTAACATCGATTCATGTCGATGTGCTTGCCGGCAACGACGACGTCGACCTGCACACGGCTGTCTTCGCGCCCGCCACGCTGCTCGGTGGCCCAGGCGGCGACATACTCGGCGGCGGCGGCGGTGATGACTTCATCGACGGCGGCCTCGGCCCCGACGTCCTGCGCGGCGACCGAGGCGACGACCGGATCATCGACTTGATGGGTGGCAACACGGTCGACGGCGACGGCGGCGACGATTTCATCCAGACCGGCGGCAGCCGCGATGTAATCGACGGCGGGCGCGGCGACGACGTCATACTCGCCGGTCGGGGCGACGACGTGATCATCGGCGGCTTCGGCAACGATATCTTGGTCGGCGAAGGCGGCGACGACGAGATTCTGGGCCGCGACGGCAACGATATTCTGATTGGCGGCACGGGCGTGGATCGGCTCATCGGCGCTCGGGGCAAGGATCTGCTGATCGGCGGCTCGACCGATCACGATTCCGACGAGGCGGCGCTCCGAGCGATTCTGGCCGAATGGACCGGTAGCGGATCGCTCGCCACGCGCATCTCGAATTTACGCAACGGAGGCGGGCTCAACGGTGGATTCGTTCTCGATGGCAGCACGATCCACGCCGACGGCGATATCGACGACTTGCGCGGTGGTGACGACACCGACTGGGCCTGGGCCGAATCGATCGACCTGGCCCTGGCCGACATCCTCGACACCGACGACACCTAAGATTGACGATCCGTAAGATTAGCGTTCCGCCGCTCCCGAAAGATCGTGTATGACCGCCGCGAGGCCTTCGACGACAAGCGCCATCCGCTCGTAGTCGATCTTATCCGGCGTGTCACTTGCGCGATGGTAATGCGGGTAACGGAACAACGCTGTATCGGTGACCATCACGGCCGGGTAGCCATGCTGCCAGAACGACCAATGGTCTGACCAGCCAACGCCAGCCAGGTGTCGGGGCAGTGCGCCGCCTTCGCTGGGAAACTTGGCGCTCTGGCGAAACGCAGCCACGCATTGCTTAACGAGCGGCGCGTTTCGTGTATCACCGACAAACGCAACGAAGTTGCCGGTCGTGGGATAATAACGCGAAAGCGGTGCGGGATAACGTTGGCTACCTGGCCGGTCACTGTAATACCCGATTGTTTCGAGGCTGATCATCGCCGTAATGGTTTCGCCACGCGACTGGCAGCGCCGCGCGTAAACATACGAACCCATCGAACCGGTTTGAAAATAGGGCTGCTCTTCATTGGCAAAGGCTACCAGGCGAATCGTTCGGTTGCACCCCGCATCGCGCAACAAGCGGGCCAGCGAAAGCAGCGCCGCAGCACCCGATCCGTTGTCGTTCGCGCCAGGACAGCCTGAAACGGAATCGTAGTGCGCGCCGACGACGACGATCTCCTCGGCCAACGCGCCGCCCGGGAATTCGCATTCCAGGTTGTCGCATTCGCCGCGGCCAACGCGATAGGTTTGTCGCTTGGGTTCAAGCCCCACAGCGCGAAAGCATTTGTCGACATAGTTGGCGGCTTGGATCAAACGCGCCGGACGACGCACCAGGTTGCGTTCGCCAACTTTCGCGGCCAACGCGTCGACATGCCAGCGCAACTCGGCGGCCAGATCGAGTTGGCTCTTGGTCAACTCGGGAAGCGGGCCTTGATAGCTCTCGCCCGGCATCTCGACGATCGTCTGGGCGCAAATCGGCGATCCGTACGGTGAGAGATTTGCGAGGCATGTCATAAACAAAATCGCGAAGGATTTCCGCAACCGGCAGGCCAACAAAGCGGCATCGGGGAAAGCTGGGTGACATGCAAGCATCAGGAAGGCCTCATTATTTTATGGGAGAGGGTCTCGATCCGACTGCCAATTTGGCAACTGCCAGCCAATTTACACGAGGAACGCTGCCAGCGATTCGAGGCCATTATCCCTCCTAAGCGGTTTTAGTCAAACGATTTACGACACTCGCCGGCAGTTTGGCACACTGCTTGCAATAAATGGGGCCGGTACGGTTCGCCGACTGCCAAATGTGGTGACCTTGTACCTTGAGCCTGACAACTTCGCCCCGGCGGCAGAACGGCCGGAGCAATTTGACGGAATTCCAAACATTCAAACGACACACTTCCTAGCAGACAGGAAACCAGGAGGAATCGATCGTGGCAAAACAGATGGTCTTTGATGATGAAGCCCGGCAGAGTCTCGCAGCTGGCGTCTCGAAACTCGCCCGCGCCGTACGCAGCACCTTGGGCCCGCGCGGTCGCAACGCGGTGCTCGACAAAGGTTGGGGTTCGCCCAAAGTTACGAAAGACGGCGTGACCGTGGCCGAAGACATCGAGCTCGACGACCCCTATGAGAACCTGGGGGCCCAGTTGGTGAAAGAAGCCGCCAGCAAGACCAACGATGTGGCGGGCGACGGCACGACGACCGCGACCGTGTTGGCGGAAGCCATCTTTAAGGAAGGCCTGAAAATGATCGCCGCCGGCGCCGATCCCATGGCGTTGTCGCGAGGCATTCAGAAAGGTGTTTCGGCGTTGACGGCGGCTGTCACGAAAATGGCCACCGAAATCAACGACAAGAGCAAGAAAGAAATTCAACAGATCGCGACGATTGCCGGCAACAACGATCCGTCGATCGGTTCCGTGCTGGCCGAAGCCTTTTTGAAGGTCGGCAAGGACGGCGTCATCACGGTCGAAGAAGGCAAGGGCAACGAAACCTATGTGGAAGTGGTCGAAGGCATGCAGTTCGACCGCGGTTACCTCTCGCCCCACTTCGTGACGAACGAAGATGATCAGTCGGTGGAACTCGAAAACTGCCTTGTGCTGATCTACGAAGAAAAGATTTCGAATGCCAAGAACCTTGTCCCGGTGCTCGAAGCCGTGAGCAAGGCCGGCAAGCCGCTATTGATAATTGCCGAAGACATCGAAGGCGAGGCCCTGGCCACGCTCGTCGTAAATAAGCTTCGCGG
>JAGQOS010000404.1 GCA_020427265.1 Planctomycetales bacterium | reverse complement strand
CACGGCTTTCTCGCGTTGCAGCACCGGCTCGAGCGCATCGACGCCGACTTCATCGCCGGCAAACAGCACGGTATCGTCCTTCGTGAGTTGGAGATAACGCGGTTCTTCGAACGGCGCATCGGGCGGCTTGGCCAATTCGCTCGACGGCAGCTTGATCCGCTGATCTTGCTCGGCGTCGGAAAAATTCACGAGCACCATGAAGAAGGCGATCAACTGAAACGTCATGTCGATCATCGGTGTCAGGTCGCCCTCGAGGACGCCTTCATCTTTTTTGCGAACTCGCATCTACTTCTTCGCCCCCCCTCCGCCGACGTTCTGGAAGCGGCTCATCAGGCTTTCGCTAATGATGCCGACTTCGAGCACGAGCCGAGCGACGCGGTTCTTCATGATGTTGTAGGCCGAAATGGCCGGAATCGCGATGAACAAACCGACGAGCGTCGTGAAGAGAGCCGTGGAAATACCAGCCGCCAATTCGGCCGGTTTCGGCGCGGTGGTTGCCGACGCGATCACCTGGAACGACGCGATCATACCGTGGACCGTTCCGAAGAGGCCGACCATCGGGCTGATCGTACCGATCAGGGCCATGTAGCTGAGCCGGTGCTCCATTTTCATGTTTTCTTCTTCGCCCACTTCCTGCATCGCTTCGATCGCTTGTTCGTAACCGATCTTGAGCTTCTCCAAACCGGCCGAGAGCACGAGGCCAAGCACCGACTCGTCGTTCTTCGCCATTTCGTACGCTTCCTGATAGCGTTTTTCGTTCAAATGGCTTTCGAAACTTTCGACCAGATGCACCGGCACGACATTGTCGCGGCGGCCTTGCAAAAGGTTCATGACGAAGAGCGCGACGAGCGTGAAGGAGAGGGCGAGGAAGACCAGCGAATAGGTCCAACCCATGGCCTCGAACGCCCAGCTCAACACGCTTTCCTGATCGGCCGCGGCGGCAGTTGCCGTGGGATCAGCGTTGGGGGCCGGCGCCGCATCCTGAGCCCATGCCGAGAGCGGGAAGGCCGACGCGACGACCGCCACGAAGATGAACGAAAGAATCACCAAACGAGCGACGGAGCGCCAGGACTTGGAGCCACAGGCATTGGATGAACCGAGCATTCAAGAATCTCCCAGGAATTGTGCGTATACGTGCCGAATTACGTAGTGTACTTAGCCAGCGAGGCCCTCGTAAAGCACCTCGGGGCATGAATTTTTAGGAGCGTTGTCCCGCGGAAAGCCAAAATCCCTATCTCTGGGCCCATTTGCTGTTCGGATAGTACTCCTTGAGCATGGCCGCCGCCTCGCGGGCGCGATCCGCTTTGCCGACCTTGCCCCAAACCGTAGCCAGATTGCTCAGGGCCTCGGCATGTTCGTCGGGATTGCTGTTGAACACCACATCGACATGCAGGAACGCCATCAGGGCCTCCTGATCGTTGCCGGTGGTCAAGTAACATTTGCCCAGGGCGTTGTAAGCGCGGGCGTGCAGATCGGTCTCTTCGGGGGCCGCGTCGTTGATCACTTTCTGCACGACGTCGATCGCCGTGGCCGCCTGGGCGGGATTCGATTCGGTAAGCGAAACGGCTTTGCCCAGCGTGGCGGCCAGCGTGGCGCGTTTGCCTTCGGGCGTGTCGCTGCTTTGCTTGAGCACGTATTCAAAAGCGCGGATCGCGCCGGCATGGTCGTTCTGCGCCTGGGCGGCGCGCCCGGCGAGCACACCGGCCTTCATGCGATAGTCGGCCCAGGGAGCGCTGTTGAGTTGGCCGTAGTATTTTTTGGCGTTCGTGAAGTCGCCCTTGCGCACCGACAGGTCGCCCAGCAACTCGCACGCTTCGTAGAAGTGGTAGCTGTCGCGATACGCGCCGACGAAGCCGAGCATGCTCTTGAGCGCGTCGTCGACGGACACTTCGCCGGTCATCGCCAGGTTGGCGTCGCAAACGGCCAGGGCGTAGGCGACTTCGTGCTTGATTTCGTCGCGCGGCAGGTTGTCCATCACCACTTCGGAAAGCGTTTCCTTGGCGTCGTTAAATCGCCCGTTGCGCAGCGCCAACTGCGCGGTGCGCACATCGGCCGGTTCGCTGGCATAGGTGATCGAAACGATTTCGTTGGCCGGCACGTCGTTGTCGAGCGAGTTGGCGAAGATCACCACGCCGTCCTTCGACATCGACTTGAACTTGCCCGTCGTGGTCGCGCCGCCCACGCGTTTAACGTTGTCGAGCTGCGCCTGGGCCGACTGCGCGGCGAGCAAAGTGGAAAGACCGAGAACAAAAGCAAACCATTTTGAACGCTGCATGATTGACTCCGGCAAGAGAAACTTATTGTGTTTGGTTCGATGACAACTCATTCGTCGCACGCGACGTTTACTATTCACCGGTCGCGGCGACCGGCGGGGGACCGAGCGCCTTGAGCCCTTCGGCCGATTGTCCGCGTTCCTTTTGAATGCGTTTGAGAATCCGGTCGTAGTTGTCGTAGAGTTCGTCGCCGACACCCTCGATATCTTTGCCCATTTCGGGGAAGAGCTTGAAGATGTAGTTGATATCGTTTTCGGCCCGTTCGAGCTCATCCTTGGCGCGTTTCGGATCGTCCGTCACCTTGGCCCATTCGAGCCGCGTCTCGGTCATTCGCTGACGGGCGCGATGAAACTTCTCGCCGAACTTCGAGTAATACCGGGCCAGCGTGGCCGAGAGCTTGCCAAAGCCCCAGATACGCGGTTTTTTGGTCTCGGGGTCGGGGCTGCCGCCGAAGATAGCGGCCTTGAAGGCGTCGTCGCTCTTTTCCGCCATGCCCTGTTCCACGAGCAAATTGGCCGCGTCGAACTGCACGTCGAGCAGCGTGGGCTTCTCGGCCAGGATCTTGGCGTAGATTTCCAACGCCGCCTTGTAGTCGCCCAATTGTTTCAGGCAATCGGCCAGCCGCACGGTGACGCCGGAAATCGACGTTTCGCTCGGCGGTTGGATTTTGCCCGACTTGGCTTCGTCGAGGATCTTCTGATAAGCGTCGCGCGCTTTCTCGTAATAGCCGCGAATCGCCGCCGACTGTCCGCCGCCATCGTCGGCGCCTTTGCCCAGGCTGAAGTAGGTGGAGGCGATCCAGTTGCGTGTGGCCCAGTCGTTGCCCGCATCGCGGCTGGCAATACGATCTAGAAACGCCTCGAAGCTCTTCGACACGGCCAGGATCTCGTCGGTCTTGCCTTCGTCGCGCATGGCTTCGATCTGCCGTTCGAGTTCCAACCCGAGGCTGATGAAGATCTTCGTCAACGTCTCTTTCGCTTCGGCGTCACCGGAGCTGGTAACGTGCTTTTCCAGCGCGTCCATCACCTGCTCCGCCTTTTCCTGCTGCGGCGGCTGCACGCTCACATAGGCTCGCAGAGCCGCTTTGTAAGCCGCTTCGGCGTAGCCGGGTTGCATGGCGTGGGGGAACTTGTTGTTCACGAGCACGAGCGGGCCGAGGTCGGCATCTTCGAGAATGCCGATCGACTTCTCGTAGTCGCCGCCGTCGAGATAAATCTGCGCTAGCGACAGCGAGGCGTTGGCCGCCGTGGGCGACGCGCCTTGGCCTTTCATGCGCGTGACACCGGCTTGCAGCGTTTCTTGCGCGCCTTTTTTCATGGCCGCCAATTCGTCGGCCGGCAAGCGTCCCGCTTCGCCTTCGGGCACCTTGAGCGCCTTGAGATAGTTGGTCCACATCGCCTGGCCGATCTGCAACTCGGCCTTGCCGCGGTTGGGCGATTCGGGTGCGATCTTGGCCAACGCCTCGACGGCCTGCTCAAAACGGCCCACCTGAAGATTGAAGCCAACGAGGATCATATACGCCTCGTCCGCTTCAGGCTGGCCTTCCCATTGGCGGGCGATCAGTTCGGCCACTTGAATGACGCGCTGAGCGTAGAAATCCTGGAAGTCCTTGGCCCGCTCGTTTTCCTTATCGACACCGGAATAGGCGGCGACGTATGAGGCCATGGCGATTTTCGCGCCCTGGCGAGCGCCGGCGCTATCGGGATACTTGGTAGCGAGGAACTCGCCGAGGATGGCCGCTTCGAGCATCTTGTTCGACTTGTAGTTCAAGAAGCAGAGGAAATAACGGACCAGATTGACCTGATCGACGTCGGTTTCGTCGTCGACCAGCTTGAGGGCCTTGTTGAAGTTGAGCATCGCCTTTTCGCGATTCTCGACAATCTCAGTCTCGGCCTTGGCGGCCTCGTCGGGGTTGTCCTTCTGCAACTGCGGGAGCAGTTTTTCCTTCACGTCCATAATCTGCAGGGCGTCTTTGGCCAGATCGTAGGCGTCGGCGAAGGTTTGGGGTTCGCCACCGTCGGACGTTTCACCGGGCAATTCACCCATTTTCTTTTTCGCGGGATCTTGCCATTCGCCAGGAAGACGGACCGGGTCCTTCAAGAGCTCGCGGACTTCGCGGACGTATTTATTCTTGTTGGCCGCTTCTTCCGGATTATCCAATTTCCGCAAATAGGCTTCGGCCACTTCAACTTTCAACGACAAAATCTCCGGCGAGCGAACTTCCGGTCCGCGGGCCGAGCGGAGCCATTTTTCGGTCTTCTCGATTGTGGCGTCGTATTTCTTTTCGGCGTTGAAGCACTGGGCCACTTGCACATAAGCCTTGCTGGCCAACGTGCGCAGGAACGGTTCGTCGGATTCCTGCATGATCAGGTCTTCGTAATACGTGAGCGCTTCCTTGTACTTCTTCATCTCTTGATACGAACGGCCCTGGTAGAGCCGAGCGTAGAGACCCGCGCCCCATT
>JAGQOS010000403.1 GCA_020427265.1 Planctomycetales bacterium | reverse complement strand
CGCGCAACGCCTATGGCCGCTCGCCGTTCGGGTCGGGGTGCTTGCTCGCGCGGCGGCTGATCGAAAGCGGCGTCACCTTTGTCGAAGTCGCCCTGGGCAACTGGGATACGCATTTCGACAACTTCCAACGCACCAGGACGCTTGCCGAGCAACTCGATCGGCCCATGGCCGCGCTGGTCAGCGATTTGAAAGAGCGAGGCCTGCTCGACTCGACTTTGCTCGTTTGGATGGGCGAGTTTGGCCGCACGCCGAAGATCAATCCGCGCGGCGGACGCGACCACTTTCCCCGCGCCTTCAACGCCGTGCTCGCGGGGGCCGGGGTGCGCGGCGGCCAAGTGATCGGCGCGACCGATGCTTCCGGATCGACGGTCGTCGATCGCCCGGTGACCGTGCCCGATCTGTTCCGCTCCGCTTGTCATGCGCTCGAAATCGACGCCGATCGCGAGTTCAACACGCCGATTGGCCGTCCCATTAAGATCGTCGACGGCGGCAGGACAGTAAACGAGCTCTTTTCCTAGCGCAACCAAGGTGGTGTCGGTCCAGGCGAATGCTTATCATGCAATTGCTACAACAACGCGCCGCCTTTCTCGTTTCCGATCACCCATGCCTGAGCCGATTACCGAGGCGAACGACTCGCCCACATCGTGGCCGCGACGTTTGGGACTGGTCGCGGGTCCGGTGTTTGCGGTATTGCTGATCTTCGGTCCGCAGTTTGGCTGGTCGCTCGACGCGGAGCGCCCGCAATTGAACGCCATGGCCGCAATCCTTGTCTGGATGGCCTTGTGGTGGATTACCGAAGCCATTCCCATCGCGGCTACCGCGCTGCTGCCGCTCGTTCTTTTTCCGCTGCTGCGCATTCCACCCGGCGGGCAGATCGCGCTGAACTACGCGAATCCGCTGATTTTTTTATTCTTCGGCGGGTTTCTATTGGCGCTGGCCGTGGAGGATAGCGGGCTGCATCGCCGCATTGCGTTAATGATCATTGTCGCCGTAGGCGACAACCCGCGACGCGTCGTCCTCGGTTTCATGATCGCCACGGCGACACTGTCGATGTGGATTTCCAATACGGCCACAACCATGCTGCTGCTGCCAATCGCCATGAGTGTTTTGGCGCAGGCCGAACGCGAGGCGACCGACGCGCGGCGCGTGCGCCGCTTTGGCGTGTGCCTGATGCTCGGGCTGGCCTACGGCGCTAGCATAGGCGGCGTGGCCACGTTGATTGGCACGCCGCCCAATATCGCCTTCCAGGGAATGTTCGAAAAACTCTATCCCGAGGCGACACCCATTTCGTTTTTCGCCTGGATGAAGATGGCGCTGCCGTTTTCGATTTGCTTTCTGTTCGTGGCCTGGGCTTTGCTCACGTACGTCGTCCAGCGACTCGGCGGCGAGTCCTTTCTCGGCGGGCGCGACCTGATAGCCGGTCAACTCCGCGCGCTCGGTCCGATGTCGGCGGCCGAGTGGCGCATGCTGGTGATCTTTGGCACGACCGCACTATTGTGGATAACGCGCGAACCGGTTGCCGGTTGGGGCTGGTCGCCGGCGCTGCGTCTCGACCAGACGGCCGACGGCACGAAACTGGCCAACGATGGCACGGTCGCCATGGCGATGGCGTTGCTCTGTTTTCTAGTCCCCGCCCAGGGCGCGGGCGGAAAAAAGCTTCTCGACTGGGAAGCGACGTCGCGACTTCCCTGGGGCATTTTGTTTCTGTTCGGTGGCGGATTGGCGTTGGCCGCCGGCATGACGTCCACGGGACTCTCCGAGTATCTCGGCCGCGCGCTGGCCGCACGGATGGCGTCGATGTCGATGGTCGGCATGATGCTGGCCACAACGTTCGGCATGACCTTCCTGACGGAAGTGACCTCGAACCTGGCCAGCGTGAACATGCTGTTGCCCATCCTGGCCGGTTCGGCCGATGCGCTGGGCGTGGCGCCGCAAACGCTGATGATTCCCGCCACGCTCGCCGCCAGCAGCGCGTTCATGCTGCCGGTCGCCACGCCACCCAACGCCATTGTCTACGGTTCGGGCAAGCTCCGCATGGCCGACATGATCCAGGCCGGCTTGTGGCTCAATCTGATCGGCGCCCTGCTCGTTGTGGCATTTGTGTTCCTGCTTGCGCCGTGAACGGCGAGCGCTGCCGAGCCCGAATTCGCTGTTGCGATCGAGCCATTCCGGCACTCGCCTTTTCCTGCCTTGGCTTAAAAGGCAGAAAACACCTGCAATAAGCATGGGGGAAACACCTACCGCTCCATCTCTCCGAGGGGGTCAGTAGTGCAAGTCACACAACCTTTGTCACTTTTTCGCTGTCGAGAGGCGCCGCTTCGGAAAGCCGCCTTCGCCTCATCAACCTTGACATGGTGCGGCGACTTGTAAGACTATTTGTTGTATGGCTGTTGCAGCGGCGACGTTCTCGTGCGACAGCGCCCGTTGCTCGTGAGACGCATTCCTGTCACCCACGCCAAAGGCACTTCCCATGCTCGTCGTATCTCGTAAACCGCGGCAAACGATTTATGTCGATGGCACGTGCCGCATTACCGTGTTGCGTTCTTCGTGCAAACTCGGCATCGAAGGCAATGCTCGAGTGCTGCGCGGCGAGCTGCTTGATCGCGTCGAGGAGATCGACCAGCCGCGCACGATCTATTTAGTGGATGACGACGCCGATTTGACGCTCGCCTATCGCCGTTATCTGGAGCATGCCGGCTTCCAGGTGGAAGCATTTAATCACGGGGGCGATTTTCTCGAACATGCCTCGGAGCGCGCCGATGTATCGGCGGCGATTCTCGATTTGCGATTAGCCGAAGAAGATATCGACGGGTTACAAATTCTCCAGCAGCTACGCTCATGGAACCACGACTACCCCGTGATTCTGCTGACCGGCTACGGCGATATCGACTCTTGTCGTCGCGCTTTTCACGGCGGTTGTTACACGTTTTTGCAGAAGCCGTTGCCGCCCTCCGAGTTGACGAAAACGCTCGGCGAAGCGATCGATCGCTACGAACGCGGCGAGTACGGCAAACGCCATAGCTTCAACGTATTGGAAGTGTGAATTCGAACCGAGCGCCGCTGCCCACGTTGCTGGCGGTAATGCGGCCGCCGTAGCGACGGACAATCGCCTGGGTGATGGTTAAACCCATTCCCAGTCCGCTCGACTTCGTCGTAAAGAACGACTCGAACAATCGCTTGGGCTCCACCTGGAACCCACCGCCGCAGTCGTCGACGCTGCAAACGGCCTGTCCGTTCTCCAATCGCGTGCGCACTGTGACCGGACCACCCGCTTGATAGGCGTTGCGAATCAAGTTGGAGACGACCAACTGAAGCTGAATCAGGTTTCCCGAGAGTGTCGGAATGTTCTCGTCGAGATCGAGTCGTACACCCGTCACTTCGCGATGCATGAACGTTACGGTTGCGCGAATGACATCGTTAAGGTCGATGGGCTCGTCGCTGGTCTCGCGACGAATCACGGCATCGCGCAATCGCCGCACAATGTCGCCCGCCTCTCCGGCCGCCGCCACCATGCCGTCGAGCGGCTCACGATACGATTCCGGCGGGTCTTGAATTTGCAGAACCTCGGCCCAGGTGACGATCCGCTGGATGGGCGTGTTCAGTTCGTGCGCCAAGCCGCCGACCACTTCACCCAGCGACAGCACCTGGCTCAACTCCGAGAGTTCGCGCTCGCGCCGCTGCTTTTGCACAGTCTGATTGACCAAGCACGCGAGCACGGCGGGTTCGCCATTGAGCGCGAGCGGCGTGAGCCCGATTTCTACAGGAATTTCATGGCCGTCTTTGTGCGCGCCGTAAAGTTCGCGTCCTTCGCCGAGTTGAGTGACTTTCGGATGTTGAAAGTACGACTCAACCAGATCCGGATGATTCGGGCGCACGCGACGTGGCACGATCTTCTCGACTTGAAGTCCCATCAAGTCGGCGCGCTGGTAGCCGAATAGCACTTCCGTTTGCGCATTGAGCATAAGAATCTTCCCGCGCCGATCGACAACGAGCATGGCCGTCGGCGCGTTTTCGATAATCTGTTGGATGTCGCTCACTTGTGTGGGCAGCGAGAACACCTTGGGCAAGAGGGGAACGAGCGCGATGACCGTCGCCCACGACACAATCGCCGTCGTGATCTTCAGCACAGCCGAAAGTCGATAAACGGGCCACCAAAACAACGCCGCCTCGACCAAGTGGGTTGTGCCGCAACTGAGAATAAAGACGGCAAAGAGCCAATACATCCAGGGAAAGGCGATGTCGCGGCGGCGACGGATGAGAATCGCCATCAGCACGGGAATGGCGACATACGCGCCCCAAATCGCCACGTCGGCGGCTACGTGCGCCCAGCCATGCAAGGTTGTCCACGCTCCGCCGTTCCAGCGCGGCACAAAACCACTCGTGGCGAGCAGCCCGATTGGCGTCGCCCAATATGCGGCCATTGCCGCTACAGCCGCTAGGACGAAAATCGTTGGCCACACCCACTTGCGGACGAGGGAAGTCATGATACGCTCCTTGAAACCACGGCCCGCCGATCCATCGCGAGCGTGGTTTATCTGAGTCGACCAATTCCTGGCCACTGCAGATTAAACGTGCAACGAAAGGGGCATCGCGCGTCGATGCCCACGTTTCGCCACCCCTTGGACATGATTGCAGATGCAGCGACCGAGTGCGCAAAAGAGAAGGCCGCCGGCGCTACGTCCGACGACCTTCGTCTACTAATGGGTGGCTGAGGGGGCTCGAACCCCCGACCTTCGGAACCACAATCCGACGCTCTAACCAACTG
>JAGQOS010000402.1 GCA_020427265.1 Planctomycetales bacterium | reverse complement strand
CGCCAGCGACAAGGCGCGCCGTACTTGGCCTGCCACGTCGTCGGGCGTTTCGCGCCGCAAGCGTTCGGCCAGCACGGCCGCTTCGCGACTGGCGAATTCGCTATTGAGCATCATCAGCGATTGCGTGGGCACGGTCGTTGTAAATCGCACGGCGCACGAGCTGTCGGTATCGGCCAGGTCGAAGTCGGCCAGCACCGGATAGACGAGCGACCGCTTTACAAACACGTAAATACTGCGGCGCGCTTGCTCTTCAGCCGGGGAATGGCTCCAGGCGGCATGCGGCCGCGACGAAGTCGCCAGAATGGCGGCTGGCATTTCAGGATAAACGCTCGGCCCACCCATGTTCAGATTCAGCGAGCCGTTAACCGCCAGAATCGAATCGCGAATCTCCTCGGCTGTCAGCCGTCGCATGTTAAAACGCCAGAACAGGTTGTTGGCCGGATCTGCCTCCAACTCATACGCGCGATCGCCCGACGCCATCCGATACGCGCTCGAGAGCATGATCGTGCGGTGCATCGCTTTGAGCTTCCAGCCGCCGGCCGTCAGTTCGCTGGCCAGCCAGTCGAGCAGTTCGGGGTGCGTGGGCGCTTCGCCCAGGCGGCCGAAATCGTTCGCAGTTGGCACGATGCCGCGGCCAAAATGAAATTGCCAGAGCCGATTGGCGATTACCCGGGCCGCGAGCGGATTCTCCTTGCTCGTAAGCCACTGGGCGAAGGCGAGTCGCTTGCCCGAGGTTTGGTTGGGCGTAGCGGCAGCCTCGCCCTGAATCGATTCGCCGCCCAACGCCAGCGGAACTCCCGGTTCGACCTGCTCGCCCGGCACATGAGCATTGCCGCGCACGAGTACATGCGTGGGCGGGGCGCCGCGCTCTTGAACGGCCATCACTTTGAGGCTCGCTTCCTCGGCCTGTTGTTTTTTCAACGCGGCCAATTCGCGCTGCAGGCGGTTGTGTTGCGCCAGGCGGTCTTCACCCAACAGTCGCCTGGCATGACGGGCGAACTGTTGGGCGGGCGAAAGCGCATCGCCGCTTTCGGCGAGACCGACATCGATAAACTGCCCGCCGCCGGTTTGTGAGCAATGGACGGCCAGCACGTTGCGCCCCGTGACCAGGGCCTGCAACGCCTTGGCAGGCAACTCGACCTTGCGATACTCGCGCAGGTACCCGGTGGCAGCGAAAATGCGCTCGCCGTTGAGATAAACTTCCACGTTCTCGTCGTGATGAATCGTCAGTGTGAGCGCACGCGGAATGGCTTTCGCCAGGAACGTGGTTCGCAACCAAATGTCGGTCGTATTCCACCCGGTGCCAACCGTGCTGCCGGGCGTGGCCGGATTACCAAATCCACCGCCGCTGCGCGGCCAGGCCGCATCGTCGTAGCCGGGTTCGATCCAATCGGCTGTCGGCTCGCTTAGCAAGAAGGCCCAGGCTTGCGGCGTTTCGCGTGAGTCGGCTACGTAGACGACTGGATTCGCGGGCGAAGCCGCGCCGGCGGCCGCTTGTTCCGCCGCCCACGCTTTCTCGAAATCGGCTTCGATCTTGCCCAGGTCGCGGCGCAGCGCCTCTTCGCGCGAGAAGCGGGCGTTGCGCGCGGCGACGGCCGATTCAGAAAGCCCCTCGGCGTCGATCTGCACCAGGTTCTCGCGGTTCATATCCGTGATGCCGTGGAACACGCCGAGCAGCCGATAGTAATCTTCCTGCGGGATTGGATCCTTCTTGTGTTCGTGGCAGCGAGCACAGCCGATCGACATGCCCAGCATTACTTGGCCGGTGGTTGAAACGATGTCGTCGAGCACGTCGTATTTGGCTTGTGGCCGGTCGGCCGGTTCGTCGTCCCAGATGCCGAGCCGGTAATACCCGGTTGCGATCAAGGTTTCGGCCGTGGGCTGCGCGAACTCGTCACCTGCCAATTGCTCGCGCAAGAACTGATCGTATGGCTTGTCTTGGTTCAGCGAGTCGATCACGTAGTCGCGATACCGCCAGGCAAACGGTTTGGTGGAATCGCGTTCGTAGCCGTGGGTTTCGGCGTAACGCACGAGATCGAGCCAGTAGCGGCCCCACTTTTCGCCGTAATGTGGCGATTCGAGCAAGCGGTCGATGAGCTTCGCATAGGCATCGGCCGACTTGTCCTCAACAAATGCTTCGACTTCCTCCGGTGTGGGCGGCAGTCCGATCAAGTCGAAATACGCGCGGCGCATCAGCGTGACGCGGTCTGCCTCGGGGGCCGGTTCGAGACCTTCCTCCTGGAGACGGTCGTAGACGAATTGATCGATGGGGTTGGTCGACCAGCGATGGTCGTCGACGGCAGGCACCGCCCAATTCCGCACCGGCTGAAAGGCCCAAAACGAACGATCCTCTTCGCTGAACTCCGAACCCCCAGAGAGCTCCGGCAATTGGTTCGGGTTGGGCTTGGGCCAGGGGGCCCCCATCGCAATCCACTCGACCAGCACGTTGATCGATTTTTCGTCGAGCTGTCCTGAGGGGGGCATCTCGTACGATTCGTAACGCACGGCCTCGATCAGCAAACTCTCGTCGACTTCGCCGGGCACAATCGCGGGACCGCTGTCGCCGCCGGTGAGCATCGCATCCAACGAGTCGAGTCTCAGCTCGCCTTCTTGCTTGTTCCGCCCGTGACACTGATTGCAGTGTTCGACCAGCAGCGGCCGCACGTTCGATTCGAAGAAACGCATCTGCGCGTCAGACGGAGCATCCGTCGCGATCGCTTGCGGTACAACGCTCCCCAGGAGCGCGAGCAAGATCGATATTCGCAGTGTGTTTGCCATCAGGATGGGGTTCGCTGGCCAACGAAGCGGGGGGCCTTCTATCATATCGCATTCGTCGGGCGAGCCCAAATCGATTGCGAAAATGGATGCCAAGGAGGTTTTGACGCCTCAAATCAACCGTCGACGAACTGAAACGCGTAGAGATCTGCGTCTTTCAGTGCGAATCGCAATCGAAGGGGCTGCCCGTTGAGGGTGGAGACATCGCTGCCGTTTTTCCAGACGACGGTGCGAGCGGTTGTGTCGCCGAAAACCTCGGGGCAGTCGTCCAATGAGAACCCCGCCAGCGGTGTTCCGCCGGGATCCTGCAGCTCCACACGCACGCCGCCGGCGGCCGAAGTGGCGACGTTCAGTTGAAGCTTGTCGCCTGTAAAGGTTAGCGGCCTAGTGACGACTTCTCCGCCTGACATGGAACCGCGTATCGAAGCAAACCCGTCGAGGCGAAGCGTGTATCGCCGCAGCGCGCTGCCGTTGCCCGTCCAATAGCTTTCGCCGGCGTACAAGGAGAGTTCGTTGTCGGCGCCGGGTAACGATGACTGCGTCTCGACGAGATGCCAGGCGATGTACTGATGTCCGTAGTTCCAAGAGCCCGGTCGCTGAGGGCCGGGCGGAAGAAACGCTTCGTTCCAGCGATGGAAGTGCGTGCCGTCGCGGCTGGACATCAACAACCCTTCGGTGACGGCCGTGCCGTATCGCGGCGTGGACGATGCCCGCAACTTGCGATGTTCGAGTTCGGGCAGGGCCTCCATCGAAGCGGACCAGCCACGATCGACATATCGGGTTGGAAACCCGATGAGCAGATGGGGCGCCCGATGGTACGGCTTGATTTGGTTCGTGTAGAGTTGCTCCGAAGGAGAATCGGCATAAGTCAGGTCGGTCGGTTCGCTCCAGTGTAGCAAATCGTCGGAAGTTGCCGTGCGAATCGCACGATGTCCGGCCGGTTTCCACTCGGCATCGGTCGTCTTTCCCGCGGTGAAAATGCGCCAGTAGGCGCGGTACTTGCCGATAGTGGGATCCCAGAAAGCGAGGTTCTGAGAATCAAACGCTCCCAACCCTCGCAAGATGGGCTCATCGCTCATGGGCGACCAGTGCAACCCATCGGGCGACTTAAACGGCAGCAACCCGTTGGGGGAAGCAGAACGGAGGATGGCTTTATACCGGGCATCCTCACTCGCGGCAGGGTTTTCGTCTTTGAAGATCGCCGGGTGTCCCGCGTCGACGTTCAGTGTTCCGCCACCGGGCCCGGTTACGGTGCCGCTGTTGATGACGATGTTGTTGGCCTTGGAACCATCGAATTCGACCAACTGCAAGTTCGGCTTTCGCCACTCGACGCCGTCGTCGCTTTCAGCGTAACAGCAGAACAGCGGATGGGCTGCGGTGTTGAGTTTGCCTTGCTGCGCATCGAGATGCCACGCCTTGTAATACATCCGGTACTTGTCGCCGTCGCGAAAGACGCTGTGATACCCGCTGCCGGTACCTTCCCAGGGTGCATCGTGAACCAGGGCCAACGCTTTCGGCTGGGGATGATGGAGCTGTCGCGTGGCCTGGCCGTCGAGCCGTTCGATGAGCACATCGTCCAGGAACAGCTCGCGTCGCGAACCGATCTCGATGGCCCCCGATGTTTCGTCCGCCGCGCGCGATGGGCTGGATCCCAGGACCAACATCCCGGCCGCACCCGCCGCGAGAGAATGGCCCAAGAACTGTCGCCGCGATTGAAGGGGTTGCGGAAATCTCGGAATGCTCATGCCGGCAAACTCCTTGGTTGTCGCAGTTGGTCCTTACGGTCGATCGGTAATCGACGGCCGATTACGCATCGCCCGGGTCCCAGATCGTGGCGATGATTCTGCGGTAGGGATTGTCGTTGGGGTAGAAGTAGTACAGCGTGACGATCTTGCCGTCGGGACGCTGCAACGTGCGCGGATATCCCAGGTCGCGACCGCCACCGTTGGTTTGCAGCACGAAGGGTGCGCTCCAGGTTTGTCCCTCGTCGCTGCTGAAC
>JAGQOS010000401.1 GCA_020427265.1 Planctomycetales bacterium | reverse complement strand
AAGCCGCCAAGCCCCACGTCGAACCGGCCGAGCATCTCTCCCAGGGCGCCGAACCCGCCAAACTGGCCTACGATGAAACAGAGATCGGGCCGGAACTTCCCGCACCGATCGCGCAAAACGAAGCGGCAGGTGATGCCGACGGCGATTCAGACGCTCGAGAAGACGAATATGGGTTTCCGCTCGCCGGGGCGACAGAACCAGTGGATACCTCGGCCGACACCGCGGCAAATGCCCCGTCGTACGAACACGCCGCAGAGGACGACGTCCCAGCCGACGACGCTCCCGAGATCGCCAGCCGTTCGACGGCCGACCCCGCACTTGCGCGCTCCACGGACCCTGCGGTTACGCATGCGGCGTCGCATTCGGTCGTCGCCCATCGCGCAGCGTCTGCCAACGCGACGCGCGCCAAGAACTACGTGGCCTCGACGGCAACTCGAGCCACAGGCCGCCGCGGCGGTCGTTCGTACTGGTCGGCCGCCAGAGAAACCGCGCTGTACGATGGCGCCGTGTACAGCCTGGGTGAAGTCGTCGACCTCGCGCCCACGGCGACGCCAACGTCGCCAATGTTCGGCGGGCAATACGCCTTCTCGCCGCGCGCCGCCTTCGGCGAAGCGATTGGCGAGCCGGTCGAATCGGCGACCATGGCCTGGCCCAACCCACAGGCGTCGAGCAAGTACATCGCCACAACCACGTCGGACGCCGTTCAGTACGAACTTTCCGCCATGAATTACGGCGCCACACCCGTGGCGAGCGCTGCCTATGGCGGCTGCGAAACCTGTTCGCTCGGCACAGGGTGCCTGGAGTGCGATCCTTGCGAAGATTGTTGCCTTTGCGAAACGGGCTATTGGGAAATTGGCGTCGAAGCGCAGCTTCTGCATCGTTCGCCGGCAAATTCGCGCGGGCCGCTGGTTACGTGCAACTGCCTGTTCCAGCACGAATTGAGTTTCAACGCGAGCGACGCCGAACAGAAATGGGGAGCGGGGTATCGATTTAGCGCCCGCCGTGTGAACTATTGCGGGCCCGATTTCGAGCTAATCTACTCGAACAACCAGGACTGGGTTTACAACAATTGGTTTACCGGCAATCTGATTGTGCTCGGAACGAACATCGGTACGGGTTCGGCCCGCGCCCGGTACCTTTCTGAACTGCGTAGCGGCGAAGCAAACGTCCTGTTGCCTTGGAACAACTGGACCAACGTGCTGCTAGGCTTCCGTTGGTTCGAACTCGACGAGCATGCTTCGATTCTGGCCAACGGCAATATGGCGGCGTTTAACACGTCTGTCGATACGCTCAATGAATTGGTCGGCGGACAAATCGGCCTCGAACGCACGTTGATCGACGACGGCGACGCCCTGACGATCCATACCACGTTGAAAACCGGCATCTACGCGAATCGCATCACGCGCACGACCAAGGGCTTTATGGGCGACCCCGCGGCCTCAGCCAATGAAGTATCGTTTGCCGGTGAACTCGATGTGACGGCCAAATACCAATTCAATCCGCACCTGGTGTTCACGGCTGGCTACGACCTGCTGTGGATCGAGACCACGGCGTTGGCGATCGAACAATATCCCGATCCAACCGACGCCATCGATACCACCGGCAGCCCGTTCTATCACGGCTTCCTGATGGGACTCGAAGTGGTTTGGTAGCAGCTCGTCGTTGCGTTCGCTCTTCGCAGGCTACTTTAGCGCTCGAACGTTTTTAGATCCACGAGGCGGAATTTCACCAGTTGCTCATTGGTGGTTTCCAGGCGTTCGCGATCGGTGCGCGTGAGCCGCCAGGCAACCTGGTGCACAGCGCGCACTTCGTTCGCCTTGCGCTCCGACTCTTTCGCCGCGGCAAAACTCAGGCGCACTTCGCGCGGCACGAGGCGTCGTTGTCCGAGTTCGCGATTCACTTCGAGGCGCGGCAACGGCGGGCGGCTGCCCGGGTTGAGCAGCGTATCGAGTTGGGCAAACGCATCGGCGAAACCGCGATAGGCGTTGGCAACTTCGTGGTTGGGGGCGAGCATCGTCTTCACGCGATAGCGCATTGGCTCACTGTCGCACGTTAGCTCCTCTTGCTCGGCGTCGTACGACATCTTGAACTTGGGTTGCGCTGCAAATCGCATGAGCGGGTCGTCCTGTTGGCGCGCCCAAACGACAACATTGGCCACAAGCTGCTGAACTTCCAACGTCGACAGTTCTGTGCGTTCTTCGCGTTCCGGATTCAACAGAATAAAACGCCCCGCAACCCGCTCGTTGCCGGGTTTAAAGACAACGGCTATTTGTGGCGACCGGGCCAAGGCATAGTCGTAAACGACGTTCTGCTGAAACAGCGTCAGATTTTTGCCGAACGGTTCTTCGTCTTCGGCCGCGAAGAGCGTCGTTTCGACGCGGAATGTCTCGGCCCGGACCAGGCCGACGGAAATGAGAAACGGCAGCGTCAGGATCGCGCGCACGATAAGATTCTTTTCCATCCAACGGTCCTCCCTGATCGTTTGTTGGCTGTCGCGTCGCTTGTTGGCCATTGCGACGCCCCGCACAATAGCGATTCGGCCGTTCGCTGTAAACGACACAATCTGTGGCCAATTGGCCAAAAAAACGGCGAAAATACAGCCGAAAGTCGGCGGCGCGGCTCGATTTCTTGCTTTCCCCATTCCCCGTAACTAAGATCGAAAAGGTAGGGTTATGGCCCGATTTTGTGGCCTAATGCCTGCAGCTAATCTTCCACCAAATAGCGTTCCCGTCCCCCGGTCGCAAACCGTGCGGCCGGGGTGGGAACGTCTCGGACAAGCGAGCGGAGAGGGCGTCGATGATTCAATTCGGCTCAAGGCAACTACTGGCGATCGTTGGTTTTGTGCTCGCCATTTCGCTCGGTGCTTCAGAACGGCTCGCCGCGCAAACGACCGGCGGCAACGGCCTTTCCGGCGTGGCGATCGACGCCGAAGGCGTGATGAGCCGACAAGTCTTCCGCGACCCCACTGGCCAATTGCACCGCCAGCGCATGGCCCAGGCGCGCGCGGCGCTCGAGGGCGATGTCGCACGGCCGAGCGACTTGCGCAAAGTTTCGCTCACGCGTCTGGAGAAAGCAATCCAGAAGCAGGTCGAGGCCGGCCGTGCGCCGACCGACGCCATGCAGCATCTGGCCGGCTTGACCCGAATTCAATATGTCTTCTGTTATCCCGAAACGGGCGACATTGTGGTTGCCGGTCCGGCGGAAGGTTGGATGGAGAATCTGGCCGGCCGCATCGTGGGAATCGACAGCGGTCGTCCCACGTTGTTGCTCGAAGACATGGTCGTGGCCCTGCGGGCATTTCCGCCCAGCGGCAAACAAGCGGGCACCGTCTTCTGCTCGATCGACCCCACACCCGAAGGCTTGGCGCGCATGCAGCAGTTCCTGCTGCAGATGGGCGGTCGCGCCACGCCGCGGCAAACGCAGTTCATTGTCGATGGCTTGCGCAGCAGCCTGGGGGCGCAGGTCATCAGCATCGGCGGTGTTTCACCCAATACGCATTTCGCCCAAGTCATGGTCGAAGCCGACTATCGAATGAAGCTGATCGGCATTGGGTTGGAACAACCACCTGTGAAAATGACCAGCTACGTCGAGCGCGCCAGCGCGTCGTCGGTGGCCCGCAACGCCCTGCAGCGTTGGTACTTCGTGCCGAATTACAAATCGGTGCGAGTTTCCGCCGATGGGCAAGCGATGGAAGTTGTCGGCGATGGCGTGAAACTCGTGGGCGAGAACGAACTTGTCGGCGCCGACGGACGCCGCCAGGCCAGCGGCCAGGTGGATCGCGCCAGTCATCTCTTTACCGAAAGCTTTACGAAGAACTATGCCGACCTGGCAAAAGTCGCCCCGGTCTACGCCCAGTTGCGCAACCTGATCGACATGCTCGTGGCGACCGCCTACATTCAAAAATACGGTCTCTACGGCAAGGCCGGCTGGAGCATGGACTGGCTCGGCAGCGAAGCGAATTATCCGGTTGAAACCGCCGCGGCGCCGAAACAGGTTGCTTCGGCCGTCAACAGTATTTGGAAGGGCAATCGCCTGATGACGCCGATCGGCGGTGGTGTCGAGATTCGCCCGGCGCTGGCCCTCCACAGCGAGAATCTGATTACCGACGACGAAGGTCGGGTCGAAAAGGCGCAGGCCGCCAACGATCTGAGCCAGCTACCCGCCGATCGCTGGTGGTGGGACTAAGCCACGACCAATCTTCGCTGGGCCTTTGCGAATCGCGGCCAGCGCCGTCGAGCTATTTGACGGCGCGTTGCGACCAGAGAATCGCCAGCGCCGTTCCGGTGGCCATGCAGGCGAACGTATAGAACGCCGGCGCTAGCGCGGCCTGATCGCCAAAAAGCGTTTTCGCCAACACGGCGCCCAGCCCCGCGTTCTGCATGCCAACTTCAAGCGTTAGCGCACGCCGCATGGCGGAAGGCATTTTGAGCGCGCGAGCGCAACTGTTTCCGGCGATATATCCGCCCACGTTGAGCGCGAGGAGCGCGACAAAGAGCGTCGATTCGAGTTCTTCCAGTTGCGCGCGGTTGGCCGCGACCACCACGGCAATGATCCACAGGATGGTGAGATTGGCGACGGTCGATCCGAAACGCTGCGCCCCTCTCGACCAGGCGTCGAACCGCCGGCTTAACGCATGGCCCACGATGACCGGCGCCACGACCATCCACCCGAGCGAAATCGCCGTGGCCTGCGCCGGAAAATCGACGGCTTGCCCCAGTGTCCAACGGAGCGTCAGTGGCACGATCAGGGGCGAGACAAGCGTGGCACAAGTCGTCAGGCTAACGGAATAGCT
>JAGQOS010000400.1 GCA_020427265.1 Planctomycetales bacterium | reverse complement strand
GGCCCTGCTCGACGGGCTACTCGCTTATTCGCGCGTGAATACGCATGGCCAGGCGTTCCAGCCTTTCGACAGCCAGCAGGCGTTCGACTCGGTGCTCGCCAATCTGCATGTCGCGATCGAGGAGAGCGGCGCGGAGGTGACCCACGGAACGCTACCAACCGTGGCCGCCGACCCGACACAGTTGATGCAGCTCTTGCAGAATCTCGTGGGCAATGCGATCAAGTATTGTCGCGGCCGCATTCCGCGCATTCATGTCGAAGCGATTCGCGAAAACGAACATTGGAGTTTTTCTGTCGCCGACAATGGCATCGGCATCGAAGCCAAACACTTGGATCGCATCTTCGTCATCTTCCAGCGTCTACACGGTCGCAGCGAATTCGAAGGCACCGGCCTAGGGCTTGCCGTTTGCAAACGCATCGTGGAGCGCCATGGCGGCCGGATCTGGGCTCAGTCTACGCCGGGTGAAGGGAGCACGTTCTTCTTCACGATTCCGTGCGATCCGTCGACAGCGAATGCCGACGCCGAGACTTTGGACGAGCTTCCCGCCATGTCGCCCTAGCGATTAACGTTGTCCAACGAACGGCCGGCGTTCAATTCGTCTTCTTGGGTTTGCCGCGCGGGACCGGAACCTGCCAGCGTGCGTTGGGCACGTGCGCCCGCTCCATGGCGGCGACGAGCTTGCCTACGACCTCGGCATGCTGAGCCGCCACATCGTGTTCTTCGCCCAGGTCGTTCGCCAGGTTATAGAGTTCCACTTTGCCAGTGAGCATCGGTTGGCGGATTGCCTTCCAATCACCCATGCGCACGGCCTGCCGTGAGCCTTGCTCGTAGAATTCCCAATAGAGGAAATCGTGTTGCTGCTGGTCGGGTTGGCCGAGCAACGTTGGCAAGAAGCTGATGCTATCGAGCCCCTCGGGTGCGTCGCCACCCGAAAGGTCGGCGGCGGTCGCCATCAAGTCGCCAAAATAGCCGATGTGATCGTTAGTCGCTCCCGCCGCCACGCGACCCGGCCAGCGCGCCAGGAAAGGCACGCGAATGCCACCCTCATACAAGGCGCGTTTGATGCCGCGCAATGGTCCGTTCGAATCGAAAAAGGTCGGATCGTTGCCGCCTTCGGCGTGCGGGCCGTTATCGGAAGTAAAGATGACGAGCGTCTGTTCATCGATGCCAAATTTCTCCAGGCGCGCGAGCAGGCGCCCCACATCGTGATCCATCTTCGCGATCATCGCCGCTGTGCCTTTTTGCGGTTCGGGCCAATCTTTGCTGGCGAAAGTTCCCAAATCCGGAATCTCCATGCCCTTGTTGCGCGCTTCGTTGTTGGCGTGCGGCAGCGTGATCGGCAGATACAGGAAGAAAGGATCGGCGTGCGCCGCGTCGATAAACTTCAACGCTTCGGCCATGATCAAATCGTGCGAATACTCGCGCCGCTCGGTGGCCACACCCTGGCCCCACGTTCCCTCGCCTGGCACCACGTTATCGAGCGACACGCGCTGGCCGTTGCGAATGAGGAAGGTCGGATAGTAATTGTGCGCGTGATGCTGGTCGAGGTAGCCGAAAAACGATTCGAACCCTTGCCGCGTTGGCAAGCCGCTCGAACCTTCGTGCCCCAGCCCCCATTTGCCAAACATGCCCGTTCGGTAGCCGGCACTCTTGAAGACTTCCGCCACGGTCACGTCTTCGGGCCGCAAGTTATCTTTGCCGTTGCCGCGAATCAAAGCGTGGCCCAGGTGCTTGCCGGTCATCAACACGCAGCGCGACGGCGCGCAGACGGTCGACCCGGCATACATCTGCGTGAACCGCATGCCCTCCTGGGAAAGGCGATCGATATTCGGTGTTTTGAGCGTCGCTTGACCGTAGCAACCCAGGTCGCCGTAACCGAGGTCGTCGGCCATGATGAAAATCAGGTTGGGCAGGCGGGGCGCGTCGGCCGCATGCGCCGAAGCGGCAAGGCTGGCCAACAGAAGGGCACAACCGAAGACTAGTGCGCGAGTAACACGTGTGCGGTGAACAACATTTCGCGCACGACGAGCCCCGTCGCAAAGCAACGACAGCATGGCGATACCTCAATCGAAACGAGTTGGCGATTCTTTCCTGGGAAACGTGTCAGTATCGGGCGCGAACCGCACCGGGTCAACAATTTTCGCTTCCCCAGTAGGAAAATCGCCAAGTTCACCAACGACGCCAAGAAGGCAATTCGAACCTTCCCCAATACGCTCTAGTCTCGCGCACGGTTGTCTCGGCGAATCGCGCCGCGCAGTTCCGCCGCCAAAAAGAACGATCCTGTTACGCAAATTAAGTCGCCAGGCGACGCCTCGGCGCGGGCATACTTCCAAGCGTCGCGAGGATCCTCGAACGTGAGCATCGGCTTGTTGGTCATTGATTGAGCGATTTGTTGCAATTGCTCGGTCGGCACGGCGCGCGGGCTCTTCAAGTAGCGTGTAAGAAGGATGTGGTCGAAACGCGGCAACAGCCGATCGAGCATGCCGGCGACATCCTTGTCTTGCGTGGTCGCGAACACGAGCCAGCGTACCGGGTCGACAAAATGTTCGTCGAGCGTCTCGACCAGCGCTTCGACCGAAGCGACGTTATGCGCAGCATCGAGCACGACGGTAGGATTCGCGCCGCAGACTTCAATCCGCGCCGGGCAACGCACCGATTGCAGGCCTGCGCGCACGGCGTCGTCTGGAAGCGACCACCCTTGATTGCGCAATTCGTCGACAGCGGCCAAAGCCAGCGCTGCGTTTTCCGCCTGGTGCCGTCCCAACATTCTGGAACTTACATCGCGCGGTTCCTGGTTAGAGCCAGCGGTACCGCCGAAATAGCGAAATCTGCTCAACGGCTCGCCACCATCGTTGGCAGCGCCACCCAAATACTCGATACGAAAGTGCTCGCCCAACTCTCGCAAACGGCAGCCGTGCTCCTGCGCCACTTCGCCAATGACGTTACGCGGCTCGGTCGTGCGAACGCCGCTGATGACCGGCACACCGGGCTTGATAATGCCGGCCTTTTCGCGCGCGAAGTGCCCCAACTTGGCGCCCAATTGCCGGGTATGGTCGAAGCTGATGTTCGTAATCAGACACAGATCGGGCAGGCACAGATTGGTTGAATCGAGGCGGCCTCCCAGGCCTACCTCCAACACGGCCAAGTCGGTTTGACGACGTCGGAAGTGGAGCATGGCGGCTGCCGTGGTGATCTCGAAATAGGTTGGCCCGTGAGCGGGCCCACCGCATTGCTCGTCCATCGCCTCGACATGCGGCCAGATGGTTTCGAGCAGTTCGGCCAATTCCAGATCGCTGCACGAGCGGCCGTTGATCTGAAATCGCTGCTTCAGATTTTCTAAGTGAGGCGACGTATATAAACCGACCGAATGACCGGCCGCATTGAGGATCGCGGCCAACATGGCCGAGGTCGATCCTTTCCCTTTGGTGCCAGCCACGTGCACGGCGCGCAAGCCGCGCTGCGGCTGACCAAGGCGCTGCAGCAACTGATGCATACGATCGAGTTTCAGACCGGCCGAGCGATCCGGAATTGTGGCGCCGCGCTCGTAGTCGATGCGGTCGAGCAATTGTCGCACGGCGCGACGGCGGCGTTGCTTGGCGTCGGCTGAAGACATGGAATGAACAAGAGGTTGATGACGAAGTACGAAGCGACAATTACAGGCCTGGAACGGGAGAAAATAGAGCCGGCAGAGGCGGCAGTGTTGGTTTCTGTAATCTCAATCTGCTTCGGTTCCAGGTCTTCGGTTCCGCTGTTGGCGGGCTCCCGTTTCAAAGGTTTCAGAAGCCCGAATCGGCACAGCCACGCTGCGCTGGGCGCGACAAGCATGCTATCGTCGGCGGCGCATTTCCTGTTGAATCTCGCGTTGCACGGTCTGTTTTTTCTTGGCTTCGCGTTTGTCGTGCAGTTTGCGGCCGCGACAAAGGCCGAGCAGCAGCTTGGCGCGCCCGCGTTTGAAGTACATTTTCAGCGGCACGAGCGTTAGATTTTTTTCGTAGGCGCGGCTGGCGAACTTGGCAATCTCGCGACGATGCAAGAGCAGCTTGCGCGGCCGGCGCGTGTCGGGCTTGAAGCTCGTGGCGTGCGAGTAATCGGGAATCTCGCAACCCACGAGCCACACCTCACCCTCGCGCAAGCGCCCGTACGCTTCGTCGAGCGAAAGATTCCCCTGCCGCAAACTCTTCACTTCGCTGCCGACCAGCACAATACCGCATTCGAGCGTATCGAGCACTTCGTACGTGTGCCGCGCCTTTCGATTCTGGGCGATCACGCGCTCGTTGTCGTGCTCACGATCAGGGCCTGCTTTCGCCTTGTTCTTCTTCGGCTTTGCCATCTTCCCGCCAAGCGGACGTCGTGCTAAAGTGAGGGTTCGCGGTCATCGCCAGGAAACGCGTTCATCGCCATGCCTAACCCCATCAACGTAGTCGAACCGTCGCCATGCTGCAATTGGTCCAGTCGAACTCGATGCTGCCGTCTAGCCGCACGCAGACGCTGCAGACGCATTTGCTGGGCCACCTGGAGTATGCCGAATTCGAGCGTCTGCAACAGCGATTGGTGTTCGACGCGGCTTCGCGCGCCGACGGGCGCATTACGTTGCTGATCTGTGAGCATCCACCGATCATTACGCTCGGCAGCGAAGCCCGCCCCGACGACGTAGAGCCCCGCGGCGTGCTGCTCGCCGGCCGTGGCGTCGACGCAGTCGAGGCTCGCCGCGGCGGGGGAGCGATGCTCCACGCCCCCGGCCAGCTTGGCGTGTATGTCATCGCCCCGTTGGATTGGTACCGTTGGAGTATTGGC
>JAGQOS010000003.1 GCA_020427265.1 Planctomycetales bacterium | reverse complement strand
CAATCGCGCCATCGCCGCGGCGCTGCGCGTTTCGCTAGCTAGGTGAACGTCGGTTGCGTTGTCGGCGCGCAGCGCTTCGCGCAGCCAGATAGCGGCCGACTCATCGGCCGAAATCGCCAACAGCTTCATCACAGCAGGCAAACTGCCCCAGGTGTTCGAACGAGTCGCGGATTGTAGCAACTTGTCAGGCAATTCAATATTTCTCGCCAGGGACAATTCGGAGACGGCTGAGAAGTATATCGACGGTGCCGAGCGCAAGGAAGACGAGTCGGTCGGCCTTGTTTTGTCGAGGAAAAACGGCATACAATGCGATCGCTCTTTCCGGAATCCAACCATGCGAATCGCCTATCTCGATTGTGCTAGCGGCATTAGCGGCGACATGATGCTCGGCGCGCTTGTCGACGCCGGTGTAGCGCTCGAAGCCATTCAGCGCGGCGTCGATTCATTGCAATTGCCCAATTGTCTGCTGGTTGCCGAAGAGACCAAACGCAAAGGGTTCCGGGCGCTTCATGTGAATGTGGAGCACGAGCCGGAACACGCTCATCGGCATTTGAGTCACATTGTCGGCCTCATCGAAGGCAGCGCGCTTACCGGGCGCCAGCAGGACCTTGCCAAGCGCATCTTTCTGAAGTTGGCCGAGGCCGAAGCCAAGGTTCATGGCACGACGGTCGAAAAGGTTCACTTTCACGAGGTCGGCGCAGTCGACTCGATCGCCGACATCGTGGGTTCGGCCATCGGTTGGGATCTGCTGGCGGTCGATCGCGTGATCGCGTCGCCCGTGCCGACCGGCGCCGGATCGATCGAAATCGCTCACGGCCGCTGCGCGATTCCCGCGCCGGCAACCGCAGAGTTACTCATGGGAATTCCGCTGGCCGACTGTCAAACGCCGTTCGAGCTGACCACACCGACCGGCGCCGCGATTCTGGCGACACTCGTGGAATCCTTTGGGCCGCTGCCGGCGATGGCAGTCGACTCGATCGGCTACGGCGCGGGCACGCGCGAATTAGACGATCGGGCCAATGTGCTGCGTTTGCTCGTTGGCGAGGCGGCCAACAAACCGGCTGTCGCCAACCGTGTTTGGCAAATCGAGACGAATCTCGACGACTGTAGCGGCGAATGGATTGGACACGCCGTCGAACTTCTCTGGCAAGCCGGAGCGCTCGATGTCACGACATCGTCCATTCAGATGAAGAAGAACCGTCCGGGTGTCAAGCTCGTTGTGCTCTGCAACGAGGCGACCGTGTCGCAAGTCGAGACGGTGCTATTTCGCGAGACAACCACGCTGGGAATCCGACGCTGGCCGGTCGAGCGAACAACGGTCGAGCGGGAAGCCACCGTGCTCGAAACGCCCTGGGGGCCGGTCGACGGCGTGCGCTGGCAAACGCCCGACGGACGCGATCATTGCGCACCTGAATTTGAATCCGCGCGTCGTTTGGCGCAAGAGCGAAACGTCCCGCTGCCCGATGTGTATCAGCAGGCCAAGCGAGCCGAAACGCGGAGGAAGACATGATATTTCCCTTGGCTTCGGTGGCCGCCTCGTTGCCTTTGCTTGCCGGCGTGGCGCTGGCCACGTTCCTGTTGATGCGTCGATTGGCAAAGCGACGCCGCTCGGACCAGCGACTCCAGACGCAGGCATCGACGCCGATGCCTGGGGCATTGGGCAAGGAACCGGCGCAGTTATTGCGATTCCAGGTCGAAATGCAGGAGTTGCATCGCGAGTTGTCGGCGCGGCTTGATACTAAAATGGCGGCGTTGCTGCAGTTGATCCGCCAGGCCGACGAGCGTATTGAAACGCTCGAGCAATTGAAGGCCGATTCAACCTCCCCTGTGCAGAAAGCCGGTGCTGAGCCAGCCAGCGACGAGCGCGAACTGCCGGCGAGCGACGAGATCGAGATTCTCAAGTTGGCCGCCCAGGGCTTTAGTGCGGCGACGATTGCGCATCGCACGTCGAAATCGCTTGCCGAAGTGGAGGCGACGTTGCATTTGAATGCCCAGAGTTCCCAGGCATCGGCCCACCGTTAGCTCGGCGAATACCGGTACTTGGAGCGCATCCAACGAAAGTGTAGCGTCGTTTCGTCGGGAAATGCTCGCAAAAATGTCGCCGGAAACGCTACAGTTAAGCTCGACTCGAACTATTCGTCGTCTGAGCCGGCGAGTCCCAGTCGCGAGAGCCAGCGTCCGCGTGTTGGCTTGGTTTCGCCTTCCGGGGCCGTGTTAGCGCCCTCGCGTTGTTGGAGATCCGCCAGCTTTGCTTCCACGTTGCGCAGCTTTTCATCGAGCGCCGTGCGTTCCCTCGCGATTTTGGCTCGCTCGACGGAGATGTCGATTTCCGCCGTGCGCAGTTTCTCTTCCCATTCCGTCTGCAACCTTGCCAGCCGGTCTCGTTCCTGCTGCACCAATTCGTTCGTGTCGAGCATGCCGGCGATCGCGGCGGCGCCGACCGCCATGTCGCCGACGTGACTCGACTGCTCGTCGAGCAGACGCTTAAGTTCGGCGATTTCCTTGTCTTTTTCTTCCACGACTTCGTCTGTAATTTGGATTGTGCCCTCGATCGTTAAGCGATCGCGCGCGTCGTCCTCATCTTCCTCGTCGTACTCTTCCTCCAAGGCCGCTAGCAGCTTGCGTTTCTGTTCTTCCCAATCCATTGAGCCGCTGCTGTCACCGGCCGAACTGCTGCTTGTCGTATGATCCTTGGCTGAAGCAAGCTCTTCTTCGAGTTCCGCATTTTGCAGCTTGAGTTCACGCACGTCGTGCATCGCAATTTCGAAACGCCGCTGCAACTCTTCGAGTTGCGACTGAAGCTCTTGATCGCCGGATTCATTCGCAGGACGGTTCTCTATTTCGGTCAGTCGTTCGACCAGTGCGTCGCGCTCACGGCTGAGTTCCTCGATTTGCGACTGCAGCGCCTCGCTGTCATCGGCCGTGGAAGGAACGGTTTCTAGTTCCGCCAGCCGATCTTGCAGCGAGGCGCGTTCTTTCAGCAGTTCATCAACTCGGGCTTTAAACTCGGCTTGTGTGGCGACGCACTGCGCTTCGAGTTGATCGGCCTTCGTGGCGAGAGTCTCGCGCTGGTCGCGGAGCGACTGTAGTTCTAGTTCCCGGCCTTCGTCGGCAGAGGTCTGCGCAACGGCTGCCTTTAGTTCGGAGGCTTGGCTGGCCAGCGCGTCGCGTTCGGCACGGAGATCGGTTAGTTGCTGTTGCAATTCCTGATGCGCCGCGTGCGAGGCCTCCAGCTCCGCCGCATCCGCGTCGCGCTGCTTTTGGTCGATTTCGCGCTGCGAATCGCGTTGTTCCAGTTCTTCCTGGGCCTCGTGCAGCGATTCACGAGTTTCGCGGAGTTCTTCCCGCAGTGTGGCGAGCGCCGAATCGGTCTCGCGCGAGTCCATTTTCAACTCTTCGCGACGCTGGGAGATCTCTTCGAGAAACGCTTTCCGCTGCTCGCGCAAATGTGCCGCGACCCGCTCGCGTTGCGACTTCGTGGCGTCGCGTCGTTCGTCCAGTTCCCGGCGCTGGCGTTCGATCTTGGCGCGCAACTCCTCGACTTGGACCGCGTCCTGTTCTACTGCTTGTCGCTCGGTCGCAAATTCGGTACGGGTCTGCGCTAGTTTCTCGGCTTCGGCGTGTGTTTCCTCCGCACGCCGGGCAAGCTCCGCTTGCTGTTGTTCGAGTGCGTCTTGGGTGTCCTGGAGATGCTGTGCGAGTTCATGTTGCTCGGTTTGCATCTGTTCGACGTGCCGATTCCAATCGGCCTGATTTGCCGCGAATTCGTCGCGTTGCCGAGTCAATTCCTCTCGAAAACGCTCCAGTTCGGCGCTTCGCGATGCGAGTTCATCGTGGCGTTGTTCGAGTTGCTCACGTTGGGCAAGGTACTCGTCGCGATGTTCATCGAGGGCAACGCCACGCGACGCGTTCTCCTCGATTTGCTCTTTGATGGCCGTGGAAACCGTTGCCAGCTGAGCATCGAGTTGTTGCTCGAGCAAATGCCACTGTTCGCGGCGCTGGGCGATCGCGCGTTCCGCTTCTTCCCGCGTGCGTGCGAGCGTTTGGCGGAGCGTTTGGGATCGGCTGGCAGCCGAATCGGTGGAAGTGACTTCGTTGTCCATCACAGGTGTTCAATTCAGTCGCGAGGCGGATGGCTTGTGCGGAAATCCAGGGGCCTGCTAGCGAGTTGGTTGTGCGAATGCAAAGTATTCATTCCGCACAGGCTTCCTTCGAGGCTTGATTCGCTCGAACGGAATCCCTTGCTAGCAATAAATTCCCAAGGGTTTATACGTCGCAGTCCAAGGCAGGTCAAAACTACGGAATGGGAAGGAACGAACGTAGCGATTGCGCCGATTTCGCGGTCGACTACGGCTTTTCCTCGCGATACATAGCTTCAATCTCGGCTGCGAAATTCTCGGCAATCACTTCTCGGCGAAAACTTCCCTTGGGTGTCATTTCGCCCTGCTCGAGCGAAAACGCGCGGCCTATCAGCGTAAACGCCCCGATTTGTTCGTGCCGTGCGCAGTTCTTAAGGATGCGGGCGATCTCGTGGCGATACAGGTCGCGCACGCGCGCATGCGCGAGCACTCCTTTGCGAGTAAATGCATGAATGCCCCGTTCGCGCATTTCAAGTCTTAGCCGCTCGGGATCGGGGGCAATTAGCGCGGAGAGAAACGGCCGGCCGTCGCCAAGAACCAGCGCTAGGGCGATCAGCGGCGAGTCGACCAGCAGGCGTTCGATTTGCGTGGGCGCGACATTCTTGCCCGTCGAGAGCACGATCAACTCTTTTTTGCGCCCGGTAATCTTGAGAAACCCGTCGTCGTCGATCGCGCCCAAGTCACCCGTCTTGAGCCAACCGTTTTCCATCGCGGCGGCGGTCGCCTGCGGGTCGTCCCAATAGCCGAGCATGACGTGCGGTCCCTTGGTCAAGACTTCGCCGTCGGGCGCGATCTTCACTTCGACATCGGTGAGGGGCTGGCCTACGGTTCCTTCGCGGCTCGCCTTGCGCGTCGAAATGGCGACCACCGGCGAGGCTTCACTCAGGCCGTAGCCGTCGAAGAGCGCGAGTTGTTGCTGGCGAAAGAATTTAGCGACCGATTGCGGCAGCGCGGCGCCGCCAGAGAAGCATGTGCGAATTCGGCCCCCCAAAACTCGCTTGAGCACGCCGGGTTTGTCGGCGACCGACTGTTCGCGAAGCCGCCGATAGACGCGTTCGTAAAAATAGGGAACCGCATTGATCACCGTCGGTTTGACGATTTGAGCGTCTTCAAGCACCGTCTCGCGACTGCGGGCCAGAGCCATTTGCGTTCCGCGTGCGAGCCAGCAGTAGAGGTCGCACGTGCGACCGTAAATGTGCGAGAGCGGCAGCAGGCACAGCCGCATTTCGTCGCTCGGTTCGTCGTACGACGTGGCCGTCGCCCAGGCATTGCTCGCCAGATTGCCATGACTGAGCATCACGCCCTTTGGCTCGCCAGTGGTTCCCGATGTGTACATGATCGTCGCCAGGTCGCCCGAGACAATCTTGGCGGCCTCGCGTGCGGCATCGAACGACGCTCCGGCGGTCACGCTTTCGGCGACCAACTCCGCGAGTCGTTCGATGATCGGCGCGTGGCGTTCCATTTTTTTGAACGGCTCGATGGTGAAAAAACGGCACTCGTCGGCCAAACGCTCGGCGTACGGGGCAAGCTTTTCGGCTTGATCTTGTCCGCCCAGGATCGCGATTTTCGCACCGCTGTGCAGGAGTTGGTAGGTGATCTGTTCGCCGGAGAGCGACGTGTGAATTGGCACATGGACCGCGCGGGCCAGCAGTATTCCCAGATCGGCAACGATCCATTCATACCGATTGTCGGCAATCGTTGCGACTCGGTCGCCGGGTTCGATGTTGGCCAACCGCAGCGCCGCGGCCAGTCGCGAGACATCGCCGAGCAACTCGCTCCAGGTGACTGGCTCCAGGCGATCTTCAACCACACCCCAAATGGCCGGCGCGTCGGCATGCTGTTTGGCGCTGCGAAAGAGAAATGCGAGGATGGTCGGGGCAGGCGGCAACGTCAGATTCTCTCGAAGATCGTGGCGATTCCCTGGCCTACGCCGATGCACATCGTGGCCAACCCGACGTTCACATCCTGATCGACCATGGCGTGAATCAACGTGGTTGCGATCCGCGCTCCGCTGGCGCCGAGCGGAT
The DNA here is from genome assembly GCA_020427265.1 of Planctomycetales bacterium. Taxonomy (GTDB): domain Bacteria; phylum Planctomycetota; class Planctomycetia; order Pirellulales; family JAGQOS01; genus JAGQOS01. Next base: position 28,109 of record JAGQOS010000003.1, on the reverse strand, counting down.
GTCCGATGGCCAAGGCGCCGCCGCGCACGTTGAGTTTTTCCTGGTCCAGGCCGAGTGTCTGCACACACGCCAAGGTTTGCGCGGCGAAGGCTTCGTTCAATTCGATCAGCCCAATATCCGACAGTTGCATGCCGGCCCGCTTGAGCACTTTCTGCGTTGCCGGCACGGGGCCGGTTCCCATCACGCTTGGTTCTACGCCGGCAACGGCCGTGGCGACGACGCGCACCAAGGGCTTGAGCCCTAGGGCCTTGGCCTTCTCTTCAGAAACGATCATCAGCGCCGCGGCGCCGTCGTTGAGCGGCGAACTGTTGCCGGCCGTGACCGTACCCATTTCGGGCATGAAAGCCGGGCGGAGCGCGCCGAGCGTTTCCATCGAGGCGTCGGGCCGCACGCATTGATCGGCTTCGATCAGCGTTCGTTCGCCCGCTTCGTTGCGCCCCCAAACCGGTATGATTTCCCTTTTGAATTCGCCCGCCGCTTGTGCCGCTGCCGCATTGAGATGGCTGCGCACGGCGAATTCGTCCTGCTGTTCGCGCGAAATGCCCTGGGTCTGGGCCAGGAATTCGGCCGTAATACCCATCATCAGCGCGCCCTTCGACGTGCGATGGAACATGCGCGGGTTCAGATCGATGTCCTTATCCATCGGGATGTGATGCATGTGCTCGAGGCCTCCGGCGATATGCACATCGCCCGCACCGGCGATAATCGCGTGTGCTGCCTGGTTGATCGCCTGTAGGCTGGAGCCGCAAAGCCGATTGACCGTAGCGCCGCCGGTTTCGACGGGCAACCCTGCCATCAGCAGCACGTTGCGCGCGACATTGAATCCCTGTTCGCCTTGTTGCTGCGTGTTGCCAAGGACGACGTCCTCGATTTCTGCCGGATCGATTCCTACGCGTTCGACGAGCGCGCGGACGACGATCGTCGCCAGGTCGTCGCTGCGCACATCGCGAAAGGCACCTTTGTCCTTGTGGGCGCGGCCAATCGGTGTGCGAACGGCGTCGACAATGACCGGATTGCTCATCAAACTGTCCTTTGCTTCGTTCGAGTCGAACTAACCTTATCGCGGTCGAGGCGACATTTCTGCCGATATAACGAGGTGAAACAGCGCTACGCTAGTCGTAAAACTTCTTGCCGTTCTGGGCCATTTTCTGTAGCATTTCCGTGGGCTCAAAACGCGGGCCGATACCGGCGAGCGGTTCGAGTTGCTCGACAATCGCCGCAGCGCCGAGCGTGTCGGCCCAATGCAATAGCCCGCCCTTGAACGGTGGGAACCCGATGCCGTAGATTAGCCCCAGGTCGACGTCGCGGACGTCGCGCACCAGTCCTTCTTCGAGAATGCGCGTCGCCTCGACGAGCATTGGCAGCACCAAACGCATTTCGAGTTGCTCGCCGGTAAAATCCTGGGTCGCGTCCCGGCATTTTTCGATGATCGCATCGACGGCCGGATCTGGTTCTCCGCGTTTTTTGTTTCTCAGGTAGTTGAAAAAGCCGAGTCCATTTTTTTGGCCCAGGCGATTGGCTTCGTTCATCGCGAGCAGCAAGCGCGAAGCGACGACGCGTTCGGGAAACGCTTCGTGCATGGTCGCACCGGCGTGCATGGCTACGTCGAGCCCCACGACATCGAACAGCGTGATCGGGCCCATCGGCATGCCGAACGACTTGGCAGCCCGATCGACGGCCTTGAGCGACGCGCCTTCGCAGACCAGTTCCAAGGCTTCGTTCATGTACGGCAGCAAGAGCCGATTGACTAGGAAGCCTGGACCGTCGTTCACTACGATCGGCGTTTTGCCGATGGCCTTGGCGTAGGCCACGGCCGTGGCGACCGTTTGGTCGCTGGTTTTTTCTCCGCGAATGATTTCGACCAGCGGCATCTTTCGCACGGGATTGAAAAAATGGATGCCGATAAACTGTTCGGGGCGCTTCAAGTCGGCCGCTAGCCGCGTAATGGGAATCGTCGATGTGTTCGACGCCAGGATCGCCTCGTCGCGCAATAACGGTTCGAGTTGGGCGAAGACTTTCTTTTTGATTTCAGCGTTTTCGACCACCGCCTCGATGACCAAGTCGCTGGCCGCTACTTCCGAATCGGTTGTTGTCCCGTTGACCAGCGGCGCGAATTCGAATGCGCGCTGGGGGTCGGCGCCTTTGATTTGCTTGTTGTACGAGACTTCTTCGAGAATCTTGGATACGCCTGCAGCCAGGGCGTCAGGGCGCGTGTCGGTGATGGTCGCCGCGATGCGGCGGCGCACATTGGCCGCGGCGATGCCCTGACCCATCGTGCCCGCGCCGATCACGCTAACCGAGCCGATTTGGCCGGGTTCCACGTTCTTGGCGTCGATGCCGGTATCTTTCTTGTTGCGGTCTTGCAGAAAGAAGATATTCAGCAGTGATCGATTGACCGGTGTGCCAAATACTTGCGAAAAATTCTCGGCCTCCATCTCGCAAGCCGCTTGCACGTCGCCCATCGCGCCGCCGAGCATCAGCTCGAGCGCCAACAGCGGCGCCGGGTAATGTCCCTTGGTTTGTTGTGAAATGTACGACGACGCGGTCGCGCCGAGAAAGCCGAGTTCTGTTTCGCTGATCTCAATCGGCCCGGACCAAGCCTGGCGGTCCTGTAAGTATTGTTTTGATGCCTGCTCCGAGCGAATCATGGCGATGGCCGCCGTTTCGCGCTGCTGGCTGTCGACCAGATCGTTGGCCATCCCCATGGCGTAGGCATTGGCCGCATCGATCGATTCCCCGCTGGTGACCAATTCCACAGCGTTGGCCAAGCCGATCATGCGCGGCGTGCGCGACGTGCCTCCCCAGCCGGGATACAGGCCGAGCTTCACTTCCGGAAACCCGTATTGCGTTTTACTGCTGTTGCTCAGAACTCGGCGGTCGCACCACATGGCTAGTTCGGCTCCGCCGCCGACACAGATGCCATCGATCGCGGCGACCGTTACATAGTTGGCCGAGGCGAGCCGCATGAATAGCTGTTGGCCAGCCCGGCAGGTCGAGGCAATCTGGTCGGACCCCGAGTCAATCCATTTGACGAATTCGCGCAGATCGGCCCCAGCGATAAAGTTACCCGGTTTGCCCGACCGAATGACCAGGCCAGCCAGGCCGTCGCGCGCATCAAGCGCATCGAGATGGCCGCTGAGCTGCTCAAGTACCGGTGTGGAGAGGACATTCGCCCCCTTGTCGGGATCGTCGAGCGTGAGGACGGCCACATCGGGCTCGGGGAACGAAAGCTGAAAAACTTCGGTGGCAGCCATGGCAAATTTCGACCTTCCTCGGCAGCGCGGAAAAGGCGGCAGATTTAGCGATGCATCCAGGTTCTTATCCGGCTTAAGATACCGCTTGGCCAAAATCGGGACAAACCCGATTGCAGACCGGCTTAGCACGCGCGAATGCCGCGATAGCAAATTCTACGCGGCTCGCGCGAGATCGTCGCGTCGGCGATCTCTCGTCGCGGGCTCCCGCCTTCCCTTGAGGTTCGCCATAAGAGGTATAGCCCGTGAGTTCACTTGCCTCGCTTTTCTGGGAGAATGATTGGCCGGGCGTACGGTCTTGGCCAATATTTGGGGGCGAATCCGAGCTCGTCATTTGTTTTGACCCGCCTCGACGCGCAGTGAACTTGGCGAGTGCTTCGTCGACTCGAACTTTGTGGTAATCTCACAAGCATGAATACCAAGCATCGATTCGCGCTGGTGATTCTCGTAGCAGCCGCGATACTGGTTCGAAACTCGCAGGCCGAAGAGCCAGTCTCGCTGCGAATCGCAACCTTTGCAACCGATGTGACCATTCCGCTGGGGCATCGCTGCATGGGCATCTTGCCGACCAGGGCCCAACGCATCGACGATCCGCTCGAGGCGCGCGGGCTGGTGCTACTTGGGGGCGAGCAGCCGATTGTCGTCGTAGCGGTCGACTGGTGCGAATTGCGCAATGGGGCTTACGATCAATGGCGCGACGCGCTAGCCCTAGCCGCGGGCACTTCGCGCCAGCGCGTGCTTGTGGCTTGCCTGCATCAACACGATGCGCCGGTCTGCGATCGGGGCGCCCAGCGGCTGCTCGATGAGGTCGGCCTGCCCGGGGAGCTTTACGACCGAGCTTTTCACGACGACTGCGTGCGTCGCGTTGCCGCGGCCCTGGCCGAAAGCGTGCCAGCCGCCCGAAGCGTCACGCACATCGGCCTGGGCGAGGCGAACGTGGAGAAAGTCGCTTCGAATCGACGCCTGGTGATGCCGGACGGGCGTGTGACCTTTGCACGCTATAGTCGCTCGGGAGGCGATTCGTTCGCTGCCGCTGCGCCGGAGGGTCTGATCGATCCGCAACTCAAGACGATTTGTTTCTATAACGGCGACACTACGATAGCGGCGTTGCATAGCTATGCAACGCATCCGATGAGTTACTACGGCCAGGGCGGCGTGAGCGCCGATTTCGTAGGCCTTGCGCGCCGACGCCGGCAGCAAGATGACCCGAACTGCTTTCAAATCTACCTGACCGGTTGCAGCGGCGATGTGACGGCGGGCAAATACAACGATGGATCGTCGGCCATGCGCGGTGTGTTGGCCGAGCGGATCTATCGGGCCATGCGCGCGGCCGAGCAAACGGCTCGTCGCACGCCGGTTACCAAGTGCGAGTTTCGCAGCGCGACGCTCGATTTGCCTTTCCACGAAAGCGAGGCCTTCGGTCGCGACGCTTTGGAATCAACGCTGCGTGACAATCAGGCGAACATGCGCGATCGAATTCTGGCGGCCATGGCGCTGAGCAGCCGCGATCGCCTCGATTCCGGCCAAGCGATCGATCTGCCTGCTGTCGAGCTGGGCGATGCGACGATCCTGCTTTTTCCCGGCGAGGCGTTTGTCGGCTACCAATTGCTGGCCCAGCGGATGTTCGCCGAACAATTCGTGGTCGCAATCGGCTACGGTGAATGCTGGACCGGCTACATTCCCACGCACGCCGCCTTTGCCGAACGATTTGGCCACGACTGGCGCTGGGTGGGACCGGGTTGCGAGAAGCGAGTCACCGCAGCTCTCGAATCGTTGCGATAACTGCGATTGTGGCGACCGCCTCAGGTTGAGAAAATGCGGGGCGTTATGAAAATCGCGTTCTACAGTACGAAGCCCTACGATCGGCGTTTTTTTGCGGAGGCCGGTTCCGAGGCCGGGCATGAAATTGAGTTTCTCGAATGCCGGCTCGATTCGTATACGGCGCCCTTGGCTGCTAAATTTGAGGCCGTTTGCGCCTTTGTCAACGACACGCTCGACGCACAAGTGCTCGAACAACTGGCCGCAGCCGGCGTGCGGCTGATCGCGCTGCGCTGCGCCGGGTTTAACAACGTCGATCTGGAAGCCGCGGCGCGTTGGCGCCTCACGGTTGCACGTGTGCCCGCGTATTCGCCGCACGCGGTGGCCGAGCACGCGATCGCGCTGCTTCTGGCGCTTAATCGCAACGTGCACCGAGCCCACAATCGAATTCGCGAAGGCAACTTTTCGCTCGATGGCTTGCTCGGATTCGACCTCTACGGCCGCACGGCCGGCGTCGTCGGCACCGGCAAGATCGGCGCGTGTGTGGTCCGCATTCTTGCCGGCTTTGGCTGTCGGGTGCTGGCCTTCGATCCCTATCCCAACCACGAGTGCGAACAGAACGGCGCCACGTATGTTGACCTGGATGAATTACTCGCCGAGTCCGACGTCGTTTCGTTGCATTGTCCGCTCACGCCACAAACACATCATTTGATCGACGCCCGGGCGATCGAGCGGATGAAAGATTATGTTACGCTAATCAATACGAGCCGCGGCGCGCTGATCGATACGCCGGCTGTCATCGACGCGCTCAAACGCGGCAAGATTGGCTACCTGGGGCTCGATGTCTACGAAGAGGAAGGTGACCTGTTCTTCGAGGACTTATCGAATCAGGTGATTCAGGATGACGTCTTCGCGCGGCTCACGACGTTTCCAAACGTGATCGTGACCGGGCATCAAGCGTTTTTTACACGCGAAGCGCTCGAAAATATCGCCCTAACAACCCTGGGCAATGTTACGGAGTTTGCCCAGTTGGGAACGTGTTCGAATGGGGTCGCCGCGGCGCGCTGATGTTGGCAAGCGGAAATGTAACCCACGCTACTCGCCGCCAGGCGGCACTTCGAAATCGCCATCGCGCCATTTCATTGCGCGACGCAGCGGTTCGACGCGCAGCACGACTTCGCCGTTTTGAAACAAGCGGACCGTGCCGCTTGATTCGCTGACAACCACGGCGATCGCCTTCGTGGCGCGGCTGATGGTGGCGGCCGCCCAGTGGCGCGAACCCAGACCTTTTGAGAGTGTCAGTTCGGCTGCCGGCGCGGTGATCACCTGGGCCGCGGCTTCGACCGTGCCGTCGGCCGCAATAACAAAGGCGCCATCGAGCGGCGCGATTTCCTTGATCCCTTCGCGCACGCGATTGTCGAACAGGTTGCGATCGTCGCGCTTGTAGCCTTTCACGGGATCGAATCCCAGCGGCGAAGCGTGTTTGAGCACCTTGCGATGGTCGCCTACGATCATCAATGTGCCGATCGGCTTGCCTTCGCGTCCCTCGCGGCCAATTTCTACGGCGAGATCGACAACGGCCTTTAGTGTGTCGAGCGGAACGCTCGTTTCCAGTTTACGCAGGTCGCGCACCGTCAGGCGGCCGAGATGCTCGCTGAGGTTCAATACGCTAACCGAATCGATCCGCGCCGGGTCGAAGCCGCTGTACAGGGCGACCACTTGCGCGCCGGGCTTCACTTGGTCGTCGGCCACGCTTTCGAGCAAGGCCTGAGTTAACTTGTCGAACACGGTTGCTTCGGGCATGTCGAGCAGAATCGTATCGAGGCCCGCCTCGGCAGCGCCTGCCAGTTCGTGTTCGTAATCGGCCACGGTCAGCACAGTCAGGCCGCCCGCCGCTTCTTTGAGCGCCTCCCAATTCAGGGCGCCTTCGACCATGACCATCAACGTGTCGATGTGTTCAGCTTCGGCCAGCAATACACCCATCTTGCAGATGCTCGCAAAATGTTCTGGTGTTTTGCTGGGAACCATCATGAAACTGGTCGGTCGACGAAAGAAGCAGAGAACGCCAATTTGCCGAGGCAAATCAGGTGGTACGTCTCAAATTTATCCGGTTTACGACCAACTCGCAACGGCAGGCGCAGCGTAGTTCGCCTTCGCTGACACACGCCGGTTGTCAGGGTGGCAAGAAAATCCCCTACGAATAGGGAGCGGAATGGCGAGGGCTACTGCCGTTGCACGCCGCGCTGCGCATCGCTGGCGAAGTTCGCGCCTTCGATGGCCGGCGTGGGAACCGCCTGTTCGTTAAAGCGGCGGCGGCTGTAGAGAGCCAACGCATGCACGGCGTGTCCGAGCGGGCCGTTTTCCCACCGACGTGACCGATGCTGGTTCAGCAGGTCGGCCAGAAACGTGGCGGCCCGAGTGATTCGTACGTCTTCCACGGCTTGGTCGGGCAGCGTGTAGAGCATGAACTCGAGCATGTGTCCGGTCGTCTTCATTTTCCGGTCGATATCGCCCGAATCGCCGCGCCCCTCAAACCAGCGTGTACTGAAGCTGCCGTCGCGGTTTTGCAGCGAGAACGTATAACGCTGATAGTCTTCGATATACTTTTTCGTCTTCAGAAACACACCGTCGACTTCGAGGCCCTGTTTTTCCCGGCGTTGAACCGCATAGGCGAGGCCAAATAGCCGGTGCGAGCCGCCGCAGGCCGCGCCGCGAATAGGCTGCTGAATCTCTTCGTGAACCAGACGTTCAATCGACCAGGTCTGCCCCAGATCGTTTTGCCACTGCGCATCGCCTTCCAGGTAGTGAGCCAAACCGATGAGCTTGAATGTGTGTTCGGCGTGCGGACGGCAAGTTTTCTTTTCGTACTCAATCAGGTCGGAAACGGCGAATTCCCGGCCGCCAATCTGCAAGGGATAATCTTCGCGCAATCGGGCCTGGGCCAGGATCGCCAGCAATTGGCCTTCGTGGCCTTGCATCCCCGGGCCTTGGCGCGTGACAAAGCTGTCGCGATGCGATGTGAACAGTGTCAAGCCGCGCGCCGGCTTGTTGAAGCAGAGCCAGCCAATCGCCGTGATCGGCTCACCGCCCGGGCCGTCTTGCTCAACCATCGCATCGACTCCGAAGGAGACGACCGAATGCATGATCTCCCAGGGGCCATGATCGCGCGTGTTCAGACGACGATGGTAATAAATATCGAGCGCCTGGCGGACTTTGTCGCGAACGACTTTCATTTCGGCGGAGAGTTCCACCGCAACCGGCTCAGGCTCGGGCAACGCCGGATCGGTCTCCACCTCGTTCGCATTTGCATCGGGGCTGGCTGGCTCGGGCTCCGTTGCCTCGGCATCCACCGGCGGTTCAATTCGTTGTGCCACGCGGAAGGCTTCGGGAATCGCTGCAGCCCCCTGCTCCTGTGAAACGGCGGACTCCTCCGTCGATGGCGCGACGGATTGTTCGTCTGCCATATCGCCGGGTTGTGTATCTCCTGCCAGTCCCGTCTCGTCTACCTCAATCTTCACGCCGGCCGATGCATTCGTCCACTGCAACGTCAGGCCGGCAGGACGAACCACTATCGGCTTATCCTGGGCTTGTGCCACCGGAGCGGCAGCAAGTGCGGCAACGAATAGACAAAGAACGCTAGCAACTGCGGTACGTCGCATGGGGAACACTCAGGGGCGGGAGGACGGCAGGGGCGCCGAACAGTCGCGCGGGGCGAAGTTGGGCCATGGGGGGCGGGGCGCGATTAAATTCGCAACGACGCGGCGGTCGCCGGGAACTCTAGTCGCATAACTATGGTATCGGAACGATGCCCTGCGATATTCAGAACAAGCCGGCCTGTTGGCCGGGCATTCTGCGCCCGCATCGCGATTAGCGCTAGAGAAACAGCTAAACGACCTGGGTAAACCTTATAGAAAGCGACGTTGTCGCCTGGCGTTAAAAGGGGCTTAGGCTGCGCAGCTTCTCAGCAACCTGCGGTTCATCGCCCGTGGGACCCCCACGTAAGTATTGTTTCCACGCCACGACATTCAGTCCCAGGTCTTCGTCCGTCATCTTGGCCAGCGACTCCATCGTACGGAACCGCATCGCCGGGTCGTCGTCATCGAGTCCCGACGCAACTGCTTCGATTGCTACACGGTCCTTAAATCGCCCAAGTTCGCGCGTGGCGGCAAGTCGGACGTCCAGGTCTTCGTCGGCTTTGACGACTTCAGCCAAGATTCCTACGGCGTTTGTCGTCTGGTGTGCGGCGATCAGTTCCACGGCCCGCTGGCGCACTGTCGGCACTTCGTCCCTCAGCGCCGCTTGCAGAACAGAACCGGTCAACGGCGTGTCTAGCGCAGCAATGGTTGTCAGCAGGTGTTCGCGCATGAGCGGATCTTGTTCGGCTTGAATCTGACGTGTGAGATCCTGTGCGAGCTGGATTTGCTCCTGATCGCTCTTTTTCGAGGTTTCGGCAGCAAGTTGTTCCAATTGACGCGTTCGTTTCATCGGTGTCATGTAGCTCGTGTTCTCACGATCGCGGAACGGATTCCACACATATCGCCCGAGCGAGCTGCCGCAACCCATTGCGGAAACGCAAAGGACGAACATTAGCCCATGGATTGGCCGGATTCGCAGCGGGGCTCGCCCACAACTCAGCATCCAAAGTCGGTTGTTTTTCATTTATTTTCGATCGTAGTGGCGTTCAGGATCATGCGATTCTCGTCCTCGCTCGGCACGCTGGCCGTGCAGGTCGGGAGGCGAACTCTAGCAAAACTGCGTTTCCGTTGCCAGATCGGGTCATCTCGGCGCGGAACGCCGAAATGCCATCGATCTGTTTTCCCGCAACCCTATTGCTTGTAATGCTTTGCGGGTTTCGTTTCGCCCGGGCATCCGGTTTGGTGACCGCAGATGGCAGGACGTACGGAATCAATCCTTCCGCGTCGGATCACAATCGGTGCTTCGAACATGTGTTCGCTGGATATCCGAGCAAACTCCGGTATCATGCTACGGTGGGCAGTTTTTCTACGTACGGGGGCTAACGATGCCGGAACCTAAGCAGCATAGCCAGCAGCGGGGGGCCATCGAGTCGGTTTTGCGGGTCATTCCCGGATTTCGCGGCTACTTGGAAAAAGAGTATCGGCGCGAGAGCGATCAGTTGCAGCGGCGATGGCTGGTCGATCGCCTTCAACGCGGCAAACGCGGGCTCGACGATTATGCTCGCGCGCTGGCCGACGCGGCCGCCATCGACGCCTTGCCGCAAGTCGAGCGACTCCGTAGCCGACTCGATCGACTGATCGGCCGGGTCGACGGCGCCATGCACGGTTACAGCGGCTTCTTCGATCTCGTGCAAGTCGACGAAACGCTGCTCGATCGTGTATACGAACACGATGTCGCGATGATGGAACAGATTGCCGAACTCGCCGACAAAATCGAAGACTTACGCGCCCAAGGTGCGTCGCCTACCGACGCTATGCCGCCGTTATTACGAATGATCGACGCGGTCGAGGAGCGTTGGGACTTGCGCGAAGATATTCTCAAAGGACTTGAGTAAGGAATTTATCCATGGCGGCTCGTTTGGAAGTCATCGAATTCTTCGATCGTTCGAATCGTTCGCTCGTGCATCGTATCCCGCAAGAGGGGTCGACCGACATCAAGCTCGGCGCGCAATTGATTGTGCAGGAGAACCAGGAAGCGGTTTTCTTTCGCGATGGCAAAGCGCTCGATACGTTTGGCCCGGGACGCCATACGTTGACCACGGCCAACGTGCCGTTGATCACGCGAATCCTGACAATCCCTTGGGAGAAGTCGCCCTTCACGGCGCAAGTGTATTTCATTGGCAAGCAAACGTTCCTCGATCAAAAGTGGGGCACGCGCCAGCCGATTACCGTTCGCGATGCGCAATTTGGCATGGTCCGTTTAAGGGCCTTTGGAAAATATTCGTTCCGCGTCGCCGATTCGGCGCTGCTCGTGAGCACGCTGGTCGGCACCCAAGGCAAGTTCACCACGGACGAGGTCAACGCCTATCTCAAGGATCAAGTGGTTGCGCGGTTGAATGATTTGCTCGGCACGCTCGGAATCAGCCTGCTGGATCTGCCGGCCAAGTACGACGAAGTCGCCGCCGCCACCCGAGCGAAACTTGCCGAAGATTTCTCGCGCTACGGGCTGGAACTGGTCGACTTCTTTATCAACGCTATCACACCGCCTGAAGAAGTGCAGAAGGCGATCGACGCACGCAGCGCCATGGGCGCCGTGGGCGACCTGAACGCGTTTCTCAAGTTTCAAGCCGCCAATAGCATGTCGAAAATGGCCGAACATTCCGGCCAAGGAGGCGGCGCGATGGGCCTCGGCATGGGCGCCGGGTTCGGTATGCTAATGCCCGGCATGATTCAACAGGCGATGGCCGGCGCGCACGCGGCCCCGCTCGCGCCCGCTCCGGCGTCAACACCTGCGGCGCCCGCAACGCCTGCGACCGGATTGTCGTTCGATGATTTGGCGACCGTTCCGGTGACGAAGGATCCGCGTCAGATGGTGCGCGACGTCGCTCAATCGGCTGGCTATACAGCGTCGGAGTCGGGCGATGTGCTCACGATCACCGTACCGATTGGCGCTCTGCGAAAGCAGCACGTCACGGTCGACTTCGGTGGTGCCGACGATCAGGGACACGCCACGATCAGCCTGTGTTCCACCTGCGGACCCGCGCGACCCAATCACGCGTTGAAGCTGCTCCGCTATAACACGCAACTCGTGCATGGAGCGTTCGCGATTAAGAACTTTGGCGGTGGCGACATGGTTGTCATTCTGGCCAATCTGATTGCCGAAACTGCCGATCCGCTGGCTATCACTCGTTTGCTCAATAGCATTGCCTGGCAGGCGGATAAGGTCGAATCGCAACTGCTCGACACCGACGAGAATTAACCGCGCGGGCTGCGCCCTTGAATGGTCGAATTACAGAGTACCCATCTCCGGTTATCCGACGTCTCTTTGCGTTGACGCTCGCCCTGGTGGGGCTCGTTGCAATCGTCTTCTGGTTTTCCGCCGACGCGCGCACGCAATTCCTGCTCAAGAATTCAGCGAGGTTGGTTGCCGGCATGTGGGCCATCGCCTTGCCGGCCGGTGTGTCGTTGGCTGTGCTGTTGGTCAAGACCGATATGCCTTGTCGGCGACTGATTCTGGCCATCTTGGTCGCGCTGGCATTCATGCCGTTGGCCATTCAGGCGGGGGCCTGGCAGGCAGGGCTAGGTGTCGAGGGGGTGTGGCGTTCGGATCGTTCACTGGCGCCCCAGATCGCAGGCTTGTGGGGAGCGATTTGGGTGCATGGCCTGGCGGCGGCTCCCTGGATTGCCTTGTTCGCCTCGCTCGGCCTGCTGCGCGTGGAACGTGAATTGGAAGAAGCGATGTTGCTAGACGCACCTCCTTGGATTGTGCTCGTGCAAGTATCTTTGCGGCGCGCGGGACCGGCGATTCTAGCCGGCGCGTTATGGACGGCTGCCCAGGCGAGCGCCGATATTTCCGTTACCGATCTATTTCAAGTGCGCACCTTTGCTGAAGAAATTTATACCGGCATTGCCGTCGGCGATTGGACCGATGGCCAGCCGTTAGAAGCGACGACGAGCGGAGCGCTGTTCGCACTGTTTGCCGCCGTGGCGATTCTCGGCGTGTGGCAACTCACCATGACGTTTCCCACCCGCTATCAATCGCCATGGCGTTGGCGACTGGGGGCAGGACGCTGGCTGGCGCTCGGCTTCGCAGTCGTGATTCTCCTCTTCACGGCTGGCTTGCCATTGGGACACCTGATTCATAAGGCCGGCATTCAGGTGGAGCAAGCGGGAACGCAGCGCGAGCGCACCTGGTCGGCGCGTCAATGTGTTGTGCTCGTGGCCAGCGGCTATGAAGACCATCGTACGGAGTACGACTGGTCGTTGCAGATCGCCGCCACGGCGGCGACCGCCGCGGTTTTCTTGGCGTTGCCTCTCGCTTGGCTGGCGCGCGAAGGAAGTTGGAAAGTTGTGCCGGCTACCGTCGTGGCCGCGCTCACTTTAGCAATGCCCGGGCCGCTCCTGGGGTTAGCGCTTATCGAATGGATGAATCGTCCCGATTTGCCCTGGCTGGCGACCCTCTACGATCGCACCATCCTCGCTCCGGCGCTGGCGCAACTCTTCAAGGCTTTGCCTCCGGTGATCTTGGTTCTGATGTTCGGCTTTGCTAGCATTCCCCAAGCCGTCCTGGAAACGGCCAGGCTCGATGGTCTGGGACGCTGGCGCGCATGCTGGCATGTGGGCATCGCATCGCGCCGAGCGAACTTGGTTGCCGCTTGGATCGCCGGCTTCGTGGTCGCTTGGGGCGAGTTGTCGGCAACGATCCTTGTCGCGCCGCCGGGTGTTTCGACCGTTCCTATTCGACTCTTCGGACTGTTGCACTACGGCGTGCAGGACCAAGTTGCCGGAATCTGCCTGGTCACGATCTTGGGAGTTGTGATCCTGGGCGCTACGGTTGCTTGGATGACGCACGTTCGAGAGTCAAGCGACTAGAGTGATTGTTGCACGCCGATTGGGTCGGCACGGCCAGCTAAGGTTGAATTTGTCGCTGAATCGGCGACCGTTTAGGGCGACTGGTGGTAGGCATCGCGGGCAAACGCCGTTAATCTGAGACCCGTTAATTCGAACCAGCAGATTGCGGTTTTCCTAGTAGACAAGAATGGAGTTCGATCACGCGCCGTGGCCAAAGGACAAGCAAAACACGAAACGGAGTCATCGCGCCCCAGCTTTGAACAGGCGTTGGGTAAGCTGGAATCGGTCGTCGCGAGGCTTGAAGAGGGGCAGATCGGACTCGACGAATCTCTGGCGGAATACCAAAAAGGTGTCAAATATTTGAGGCTTTGTTATGAATTACTAGAGAAGGCCGAGCGGCGCGTAGCCCTGCTTACCGGGATCGATGCCGACGGCAATCCGGTAACCGTTGATTTTGACGAGGCGGGCGAGGAGTCGCTCGTGGCCAAGGCTCAGACACGAAGTAAGCGCCGCTCACGGAGTGAATCAAATCCCGCTGCAGAGGGTTCATCTGGGCCGGAAACCACCGACATGGACTCTGAAGGCACTCTGTTCTAGAATGGAAGTTTTGATCTGACACCAACTTGTGACGTCGCAGCGCCCATGGCGTCGATGACCGAAATAGAATTGAATCCACTCGCTGAACCGCTGGGGCGAATCCGCACATTCGTCGACGAGCAGCTTGACCGGTACACACAGTTGCCGTCGGATTGTCCCGCGCGGCTTGCCGAAGCGATGCGATATGGGTTGCTCGCTCCCGGGAAGCGTTTGCGCCCGTCGCTAGTGATTTTGGCGGCTGAAGCCGTTGGCGGCGCAGCTCAGGCGGCGTTGCCGGCGGCGTGCGCCGTGGAAATGATCCACGCGTACTCGTTGATTCACGACGATTTACCGGCCATGGACGACGATGATCTGCGTCGTGGCCGGCCCACCTGTCACAAGGCATTCGACGAGGCGACAGCGATCCTCGCGGGCGATGGCCTGTTGACTCTCGCATTCGATGTGCTTGCACGTGAGGTTCAACCGGCCGCCGTGGCGGCACAGTGTTGCGCGGAACTGGCTGCGGCCGCTGGCGCATGCGGTATGGTCGGCGGCCAAGGCGACGATCTTGATTGTCAGTTCACGGCGGGCACTGTTGAGACGCTCGAACACATACATCGTCGTAAGACGGGCGCAATGATTCGCGTTTCGGTGCGGCTAGGGGCCCTGGTGGCCGGCGCAACCGATCAACAGATGGCCGCGTTGGAAACCTACGGCGCGAGTATCGGGTTGGCGTTTCAAATCATCGACGATTTGCTGGATGAAGCCGGCGATGAGCAGGCAATGGGCAAACGAGTCGGTAAGGATCGAGGACGAGGCAAGCTCACGTTTCCGTCACTTCTAGGCGCCGAGGAGAGTTCGCGACGTGCAACGGCGCTCGTCGCTGCGGCGTGCGACGCCATTGCGGCGGCTGATTTGGCGGATGAGCATTTGGCCGCTTTGGCGCGGTATGTGCTCGAACGAAATCATTAGCGCGATCTCAACAAACTTCTTGTAATGCGGTTTTGCGGCGAAAACATCCGAGTTACATGGTCCGGACGGCTCCCGTGAATTTCGACTTAAACCAGGTCTTCTGCGTATGAAAAAGCTACTTCCCGAAATTCGCTCGCCCGCCGACCTGGAAGGCCTGTCGCTCGTACAGCTCGAACAGGTGGCTTCGGAAATGCGCGAGGCGCTCTGTCGCCTGGTAGCGAACCGCGCCGCGCATTTCGCCTCGAACCTTGGCGTCGTGGAACTCTGCTTGGCGCTGCATTCCACGTTCGATTTTCGGCGCGATCGGCTCATCTGGGATACGGGCCATCAGATCTACCCTCACAAGCTGATCACCGGCCGATATGAGCAATTCGAGTCGATCCGCACGCGCGGCGGATTGATGGGTTATCCGAATCCGGCCGAGAGCGAGTACGATCTGTTCATGACCGGCCATGCCGGTTGCAGTGTATCGACCGCGTTGGGGTTGAAAGCTGGCGATGATCTGATCCCAGGTGAAGAAGATCGTCACAGTGTCGCGGTGATTGGCGACGGGGCATTCCCTTCCGGAATCGTATTCGAAGCCCTCAACAATGCCGGTGGACTGAAAAAGAAATTACTCGTCATTCTCAACGACAACGAGATGTCGATCTGTCCTCGCGTGGGCGGAATGGCCAACTATCTCGATCGCTTGCGCGTCAACCCGGTCTATTCCGGATTGAAAAACGAAGTGATTCGCGTGTTGAACAAAATGCCAATGCTGGGCGACCCGGTGGAACGTTTCCTGGCCCAGATCAAGGAAGGTGTGAAGGCCGGCTTGCACGGCGGCATGTTGTTCGAGGAGCTTGGAATCCAGTACGTTGGCCCGATCGACGGCCACAACATTCGCCTGTTGCGGAAGTATCTCGCGATGTGCAAGGATGTGGAAGGGCCGGTCCTATTGCACGTGGTCACGGTCAAAGGCAAGGGCTTTGGGCCGGCGGTCGCCGACCCGGTCAAATTCCATACACCGGCGCCGTTCGAACACGACGACGATCAAAAGATTCGCGAGATCAAGAAGTCGGGCGCGCGGGCCTACACGCACATCGCCTCGGAGTCGATTCGCCGTAACATGGCCGCCAACGAGCGCGTCACGGTCATGACGGCCGCCATGTGCCAAGGTAATAATCTGGAACAGGTGCGCGACGAATTTCCCGATCGCTTTTTTGATACGGGAATTTGCGAGTCGCACGCGGTCGCGTTTGCCGCCGGCATGGCCAAATCGGGCCTGCGGCCAATCGTCGACATTTACAGCACTTTTCTGCAGCGCAGCTTCGACCAGATCTTTCAGGAAGCCGCCCTGCAGAACTTGCCCGTTACATTCATGCTCGACCGCAGCGGCTTAACCGGCCCCGACGGGCCGACGCATCACGGCTGCTTCGATCTCGGTTACATGCGTCTGTTCCCGAACATGACGGTCATGGCGCCGGGCGATGCGCACGATCTAGCGGCCATGCTCGATTTCTCGCTCGTTCACGAGGGCCCCACTTCGATTCGGTATCCGAAAGACAAGGCCATCGAGGTCGACGGAAAACGCGAACCGATCGAACTGGGCAAAGCCGAAGTGCTGCACTGGGGCGACGATGGCGCGATTCTCTGTTGCGGCACACTCCTGCCCGGCGCGATGACCGCCGCCGAACAGCTGCGCGAAGACGGGCTTGATGTAGGTGTGATCAACGCCCGATTCATTAAGCCGCTCGACACCGAAACAGTATTGCGTGCGATTGAGCATTGCGGATTCGTCGTTACGGTCGAAGAGTCGTCGCTCATGGGCGGCTTCGGCAGCGCCGTTCTCGAAGCGGCAAACGAAGCCGGCTTGGCGACCGAGACGATTTGCCGGTTAGGAATCCCCGATCAGTTCATCGAGCATGGGGATCGGGCCGAATTGTTGGCCGAATTGCGACTCGACGCGGCGGGCATCGCCGCCGTCTGCCGCGAACAAGCGGCCAAGGCCGATGTCTTGCGCGAAGGCCGCCTTCGGTAATGCCCGATTGCTGCGACGCTTACTTCGTGGCAACGCTACCGTTAAACTGAGTAGTGGCTACCGAAAGGCCTGGGGCTTGCGGAATTGGTTAGCCCCTGTGTGTTTTGTTCCATGAGCATACCGTCCTTCCTCATTCTGCGCACCGAGCATGGCCGTCGAAAATCAACCTGATCCGTCGCGGGCCCGCGTCGTGCTGCTAGCATTCGGCGATCGCGAGGGAATCGCCGATCGAGTGCGCGCCTTGCGGCCGTTGATCGATGCCCATGTCGATGTTGTGGCCGAGGACAGCGATTTCGAGGCCGACCTCTCCGTCGTCGAGGCTGACGCCACGTTGGTTTTTGGCGGCGATGGTTCGATCCTGCGCGCAGCGCGGCAGATGGGCGATCGTCAGTTGCCGGTCGTCGGTGTCAATTTCGGCAAACTCGGGTTTCTGGCGCACTACCAGCCCGGAGAAGTCGAAACCGTGCTTCGCGCACTCAATCAGCACGCCTTCCGCGTGGTCGAACACCTGATGTTCCGCACGAGCGTGCTGCGCGAAGGCCGGGTTATTTTCGAACGTTTGGGTTTGAACGAAACCACCGTGCTAGCAGGGCCACCGTTCCACATTCTCGATGTCGAGCTCTACGTTGACTCGGAATTGGCGACGACTTATAGTTGCGACGGCTTGATCGTTAGCACGCCGGTTGGCTCGACGGCTCATAGTCTGTCGGCAGGCGGTCCGATCTTGCGGAAGGATTTGCAGGCGTTTGTCATCTCGCCGATTAGTCCACATACGTTGACGAATCGTCCGGTGATCGACAACGCGTCGCGAATTTACGAGTTGGTTGCGCCACGCCCGAACGAAGGCACTTCGCTGGTCGTGGATGGTGAGGTCGTATGCCAACTGACCGCGGCCGATCGGGTGCGGATCGAACGGGCCCCGGCTTGCTTTCAGTTGGTCGAGGCCGCAGGACACGGCTATTATCGAACATTGCGAGAAAAACTTGGCTGGGGCGGTCGTCTGCGGAGTTTAGAGCCCTAGGTCGCGTACTCGAAATTGGAATTCTCACGAAATCGCGAAAGGATTCGCACTATGTCGCCACGCGTGCAGTTCGTTGTTCTCTTCTCGCTCGTTTCGACTTGTGGAATCGCCGCTGTTCGCGCCGATGAGAACAGTGCGAATGATGCGACGACTGCCGAGACGGCGCCGGAGCGATACGTGCTCGCGTATCAAATGCAGGCTGGCGAAGATCTGCGTTGGCAAACCATGCATCGGGCCACGATTCGCACAACCATTCGCGGCACGACGCAAACCGCGCAGACCAGCACCGACTCGTTTAAACGCTGGCACGTTACGAGTGTTTCGCCGGAAGGTGACATCACGTTTGTCCATTTCGTCGATCAAGTGAAGATGGTCAACAAGATCTCGGAGCGCGCTGAAGTATGCTACGACAGTGCGAAGGACGCACAGCCACCCGCTGGCTATGAGAATGTGGCGGCCGCCGTCGGAGTGCCGTTGGCCGAAGTGCAAATCGATCGCCACGGCGCTGTACTTAAGCGGATTCAAAAACTCGTGCAGCCGCAGGGTAACTTCGAGGTGCCCATCGCGATCCCGCTGCCGACCGAGCCGGTCGCCGTTGGCGCCACGTGGGATGAGCCTCATCAGATTACCGTGCAATTGGCCGACAAACGCAAGAAGCAGATCAATGTGCGTCGGCAGTTCGAATTGATGAAGGTCGACAGCGGGATCGCGCACATCGCCGTGCGTTTCCAGGTGCTCGATCCGTTAGTCGATCCTTCCATCGAAGCCCAGATCATTCAGCACTCCTCGCAAGGCGAAGTCCGATTCGACATCGAACATGGACGCGTGTTGGGGCAGTCGATCGCCGTCGACAAACGCGTGTTGGGCTTCTCCGGCCCGGCGAGCAGCATGCACTATCTGATGAAACTCGACGAGTCGGCAGTCGACGCATCGGCACTCGCCCGTCGCGAAGGGGAAGCGGCGAAGTAATCGGCAGACGCCGTGCGCTCGGTTCTCCTGGCGTGAGTCGGCGCTCATTTGGAACACCGGTTCACGGCGCGTATAATAGACGCGCCGTCACCCGCCCCGCCTCGAAAGGCTGTTTCGCATGTCGATCGCAATGTGTGCGGCCTTGTGACGATCCCTCGCCGGCGGCAAGCTCGCGTGTCGCCGCCCAGGATTATCTGTTCAGCATCGATTCAATCAATACTCGCGGCGCGCCGATGTCGAGTACATGCACGACACCGGTAAACTCTTTAGCCCCAGGCGCGAAGAAGCCGGGTTTGGCGGCGACGAACGTACAAGTATGATCGGCGCGAAGCGTCGGTTCGCCCGCTTCGCCCGTCTCGCAGTCGAGACCGCTGGGCAGATCGACCGCCAGGCGCCGGGAACGGACTTCGTTCATGGCGCGGATCGCCGCATCGAATGGCGGGCGCGGGTTGCCGTTTGCGCCGGTGCCGAGCAACGCGTCGACGATCCAGCCGGCGCCCACGAGCTTGCGGGCGAATGCGCCTTCGTCGAAGTGGTTGGCGAACGTCGTGATCGGAACGCCCGTTCTATTCAGGATTTGGTAATTTGTAAGGGCATCCCCTTGCAACTCGGCCGGGTCGGCGAGTAGCAACACTTTGACCGTGGCATAACGCAGATCAAGGTGCCGTGCGATTACGAAACCGTCGCCGGCATTGTTGCCGCGACCGCAGCAAACAACAATCGGGCCTTGGATGCCGAATTGAAACAGCTTGTCGACCACGCCGCGGCCGGCATTTTCCATTAACACGATCCCCGGAATCCCGAAGTCTTCGATCGCCCGGCGGTCGACTTCGCGAACCAGTTCACGGCTGAGCCGGGGCAAGTTCATGGTAATCCCCTTGGGATGAATTCCAAGTCGGCGTAAAATAGAGCGAGCAACAAGACACCGAAGATTCTGCATCCTATTCGATTACTCGACCGTTCGGGAGATGCCTTTTATGCCGATCTATGAATACGAATGCGGCCAATGCCGAGCGACATTCGAACTGCTGGTCCGCGGCGCCGAGCAACCCGCATGTCCCGAGTGCGGCGGCCGCCAGCTGGATAAGCTGCTGAGCGTGCCTGCCGCGCATTCCGCCGGTAGCGAATTGCCCGTCTGCGACATGCCGCGCCGCGGACCCTGTGGGCGCGGTGGCTGCGGCTTGCCCGAATGCGGTTAACGTTCGCGTGTTGAATCGGGCGAGAACTCAGGCCGCGCGTCGCAACGGTGTCTCGCCGCGCGTCGCATCTTCCGCCTCGCGCAGTCGTCCGAGCACAAACCAAACGTGCACGCGCAGGTTGTAGAACTCTTCCATGTACGAGAGCGGCACCGAAACATCGGCCAGTTCGCCGTCGAGCGCTTCGAGCGTGGCGATCTCTGTCGTAAAGTCGGCTTGGCCTGCAGTCGTCTGCCGGCGCGTATCGATCTCGCGCAAGACGCGATACCACCGGTAGATCTTCGAGCGAATTCGCCAGCGATAGATCGGTGGCACGGTCTTGAAGAGCGGCAGCATGAGCGTGAAGAGCGGTAGCAAGAGAAACTTCATCTGGTCGAGCCACGCCGCCAACGGAAAAGGAAGGTAACGAAACAGCAGCGAAGGACCCGCCTCGAAATAGCGTTTCGCGGCCGGATGCAGCGGCAAGGTCAGATGATGGGGCGAAGGATATTCGCCCGGCTTCTCAAAGGTTCCACCACCGTCGTGTACAAGCTTGGCGGCTTTCAGCAACGCGGCGACGAGCGCCGGGTGTAGATCTTGCCGAGCGACTAAATTGGCGTTGGCCGCTAACAATCGATGATTGCGGGCGGGCAGGTTCTCATCCAAGTCGATGACACCTTCAACCAACTCGACGGCCGAGAGGTAACGGAAGTTGGGCGGATAAGCGTCGACCCGTTCCAGGTCGAGCAGGCGGACGTCGGGCCGTCGCAGCAGTCGTTTCACGAGCGGTGAAGTTGGCGAGATGACGAACACCGCGGCGTCGATGCGGCCCGCTTCGAGCGCTTCGGCCGCGGTTGTGCCGCCGAGATCGAGAAAACTTGTGCCGTGGTTCGCGCTCGTATCGTCGCGCAGTCCTGCGGCCGCGAATAATTGCTTGGCGAGTGCGCGCGTGCCGCTACCCGTCGGGCCGATCGCAATGCGTCCGCCCGCCAGATCTTCCAGTCGTCCCAGCCGATCGTCGCCGCGATAGAAGATCCAAACGGGTTCCAGGTAGAGGCTTGCCAACGAGATCGCGCTGGCGAGATCTTCCGTGCCGTTGGCGCCACCTTGCACGATCGCCAGCGAGGCTTCCTTCCGGTCGCCGCGTAATCGGTCTAGGTTGTCGAGCGACCCGGCCGTCTCGCAGACCGTAAGTTCAATACCCTCTTGCTTGAGCAGTTCGCGGTATTGCGTGGCGAATTGGAAGTACGCGCCGTCGCGCGGCCCCGCTGCGATGCTCAGATGGCGAGGGCAGGGCGGACGGATCGTAAGATACACACCGATGAGCAGCGTGGCGACGAGCGTGATCGCAAAGCACCAGGCGACGCGGCCCCGCCGCGATTGCACGAAGTCGTCGTACAAACTCATGATAGCAGCCAGTAGCAAAGGAACAGATATAGGATCGCATTCGCCGCGCCGGCAACGCTGGCTGATAGCATGACCAACCGGTGGCGCAGGTCGCGACACTCAACAAGATCGGTTGGCCGCGCCGGCAAACTTGACGTAAACGGTAAGGTCGACGGTCACTCGGGGATTGGCCAATTCCAGCCGGCTGTAAAGCCGCCATCGACATACAGCGTTTGCCCGGTCATGAAGCCGGCCGCGGGCGAAGCCAGAAAGATAGCCGCGCCGACCATGTCTTGCGGCTCTCCCAAACGCCCCAGCGGCGTATTCCGCTCGCCCCAGGCGCGCATCGTTGGATCGGCCCAGAGTTTGGTCGTCAAATCGGTCAGAATGAAACCCGGTGCGATGGCGTTCACGCGGACACCACGAGCGCCCCATTCCAGGGCCAGAGCGCGCGTCATCGCACCCATCCCGCTCTTACTCATGGCATAAGGCGCCACGTTCTTGAGCGGCCGGTCGGTATTGAGCGACGCAATGTTGATCACGTTGCCGGTTCCGCGCGACAGCATGCCACGGCCCAACTCGCGCGTCATTACAAACGCGCCCCGGAGATTGATATCGAGGACGAAATCGTAGTCGTCATCGGACACCGTCTCAGCCGCTTTGCGGCGGTTCACGCCGGCACAATTCACGAGTGTATCGACACGGCCAAACTCTTCGCTGACCTGTTTGGCGAAATCGCGAATCGCTTCCGGGTTGGCGACGTCGCAGGCGAATGTCCGGGCGCGGCCACCGTCGGCGGCGAGTCGTTCGGCCGTCGCTTGCAATGCCTGCGCATCACGCCCCGTGGCGATCACTGTCGCCCCGCGTTGCGCGAAACCAACGGCTATCGCGCGGCCGATTCCCCGACTGCCACCTGAAACGACAACGATTTGCTCCGCGACATCGAAGAGAGAATCAGCCATCTAACGAGCCTTTCCTAACAAGTAAGCCTGGCGCTTTTCCGTCATCCGCCGGTGCTTCAATTCCGCGTTACCCCCAAGAGTGTAGCACAATCATTGTCGACTGTTCAGCATGCGAATCGTGGTTGGTAA
The DNA here is from genome assembly GCA_020427265.1 of Planctomycetales bacterium. Classification (GTDB taxonomy): domain Bacteria; phylum Planctomycetota; class Planctomycetia; order Pirellulales; family JAGQOS01; genus JAGQOS01. The sequence continues at coordinate 5,404 of JAGQOS010000003.1, read as the reverse complement.
CGGGAAATGCTGGCGATCCGTACGGCGAATCGTGTACGATGCTTTAGCGGCCAACTCAAGCAAGTAGATTCGTCCGAGGAAAACGCGATGAACGAAACCCGGACCACGTGGCGTGCGATTCGAGTCCTGCTCGCATGGACCCTCTTCCCGATGGTGACTAATGCCGCCACGCTTTACGTGCCGCGCGATCACGCCACGGTTCAGGCGGCGATCGATGCGAGCCAGCCAAGCGATACAATCATCGTCGCACCAGGAACTTATGGCGAGCGGATTCATTTGAAGGAAGGCATCACGCTTCGCAGCGCAGGTGACGAGCAGCGAGGTGAACTCGGCCTGCAACGCGCCGAGGCGACAATCATCGATGGCGCCGGTATCGAGGTGGTCGGCGCACATCAAACAACGGCGCTGGTAACGATGGCCGAAGGCGCGACGATCGATGGATTTACGGTAACGGGATTGGGGAAATACGACGAGGCGATGTGGCGCAAGCATCGTGCCACGCATGGCGATGAACAGCCGCACGAAGATATCGGCGCGCCCGGCGCTGCGGGCATCGGCTCGCTGGGAGTTGCATGCACAATTTCTAACAACATCGTTCATCACATCGGCTACACCGGCATTGCGCTGCAAGGGGCGAAGGGCAAAACTGGCGCCGCCCATGTCGTACGCAATGTTTGTTATCGCAATATGGGTGGCGGCGTTGGCGCCATGCATGGTTCGCAGGCGCTGATCGAAGAGAATGTCTGCTTCGAGAACTTTTATGCCGGCATCGGCCACGAGAATGCCAGTCCCACGGTCATCAATAACACGTGCTACCAAAACATCCGGGCGGGCATCGGCATCAGCGAAGGGGCTTGCCCGGTGGTGCGCGGCAACAAGTGTTATCAGAATCGCCGCGCCGGAATTGGCACGCGCACCGGCGCCGAGACGCGGCCGCTGATCGAAGCCAATGAGTGCTACGAGAACGACATGGCCGGCATCGGCACAGACGAGCATGCCGCGCCGCTGATCCGGGCGAATCGCTGTTACAAAAACAAGCGCGCTGGCATTGGCTCAAGTGGCGGCGCGGCTCCAACGATCGTCGGCAACGAATGCTTTGAAAACGGGCAGTCGGGCATCGGCCAGGAAGGCGAAGCGACGGTCGTGCTCGTGGGGAACAACTGCCACCACAACGCTTCGGCAGGGCTCGGCTTCGGAGATTGCACGGCAGGGCAGGCGACGGTGCTCGACAATCGCATCGTCGACAACGCGACGGTCGCCGTCGGCATTCATGCCGGCTGGAAGGTGACGCTTGCCGGCAACGAATTGGTTCGCCAGCACGGCATGCCGCCGATCGTCATGGTCTTTGCCGGCGCCGAAGCGAAGCTGACCGACAACACAATACGCGGCGCCGGGGTGGCCGGTATCCGTGTCGCTGGAATACTGCGCGCCGAAAACAATCGCTTCGTTGGCGAGCAACTGCGAAGAGTCGGACCGCCAAATGTTGCCGTGTGGGCGTTGCCGGGGGCCGATGTCGAACTGATCGCCAATCAGTTCGACTCCTGGCGGCATGCCCTGCAAGCGACCGAGGCGCGCGTGCGAGCCGTCAACAATACGGTTGCCAACTTTCACCGTGCCGCGTTTGTGATTGAGCGGCCGGTGGGCGACCGCCTGCTCGTCGAGGGCAATCAATTTCCGGCCAGCGAAATCGATGCCGTGCCCATGCTGCTCGACGGCCGCGCCCCAGGCATGCCGTAATTCGTCGTCGATCGCGTTGCGCTCTTGTGCGATTGTCGCCGCTACGGTTCAATCGGGGAACCATGACCCTTGCCTCGAACAAAACTTCGCACGCGGCGATTACCGACGAGCCAATTCTTTCAGTCGCTGAGCTGACGGCTCAGGTTAAGGAGTTGCTCGAAACGGCGTTTCCGCGAGTATGGGTGGCCGGGGAAATCTCGAACTTCGCCCGGCCTCAGTCGGGGCACTGCTACTTTACGCTGAAGGACGACCAAGCGCAGATGCGGGCAGTCATGTGGCGCGGCGCGGCGAGCCGGGTGCGGTTTCCGCTGGAAGACGGGCTCGAGGTTGTTTGCCGCGGCCACGTCGATCTTTATGCCCCGCGCGGTTCCTATCAATTGGTCGTCGAGGAGATCCACCCTCAGGGCATGGGAGCGTTGGAATTGGCGCTGCGCAAGCTGCGGGAGCGGCTCGAAGCCGAAGGCCTCTTCGACGCGAGCCGCAAGCGGCCCTTGCCTGCGTTTCCCCGACGCATCGCGTTCGTCACCAGTCCGACCGGTGCGGCGATTCGCGATTTTCTGGAAGTATTGCGGCGCCGTTTTCCGGGAGTCGAAGTGCTGGTCGTGCCGGCGCGCGTGCAAGGCGAAGGTGCGGCTGCGGAAATTGCGGCCGGAATCGCAGCAGCGAACCGGCTCCGACCTGCTCCCGATGTTCTGGTGGTTGGCCGCGGCGGCGGCAGTCTCGAAGACCTATGGTGTTTCAACGAGGAGATTGTGATTCGGGCAATCGCCGCTTCGGGTGTACCGGTCATTTCGGCGGTTGGTCACGAAATCGATGTCACGCTCGCTGATTTGGCGGCCGACGTGCGGGCTCTCACCCCTAGCGAAGCGGCCGAGCGTGTGGTTCCGGCCAGCGAAGATCTGCGGGCCGTTTTGCGCGGGTATCAGCAGCGGCTGTCTGTGCGGCTTCGTTCGCGGTTGCAGCAAGCTCGCGCGCAGGTCGACGGGCTCGCCGCGCGGCGCGTGTTTTCGCAGCCGATGCAGCGCATTCATGACGAACAGCGTCGCCTCGACGAATTGGCCGCCCGCGCCTCGCGCGCGATACGCCACGCGCTACGCGACGGCCGTCGGCGAGTCGACCATGGCGCCGGAAAAATCGAGTCGCTCAGCCCGCTGGGCGTGCTGGCGCGCGGTTACAGTGTCACCCAAACATTGGCCGACGCCCGCGTTATTCGCGATGCCGACGAACTGTCGGTTGGCGAGCAAATGGTGACTCGATTCTTCCGCGGCCGGGCGATTAGCCAGGTGCAGCGTGTCGACTTCGACGCCGATTAAGCCGGTATGCCGTGCGCCGTAAACAATAATTGGTGACAAGAACACTAATTCTCGCTCATCAGGGCTAAACGGTACACATCGTGAGAATTAGCGATCCCTAAACCTCGCTCGTAGATGACAGTGTCAGGCTGTTTGACGTGCGGAGACTCGTTTGTCGCTCGACTTGGCGTGCTACGCCGCAATCGTCCTGAAAGTGCATCGCCGCGGCTTGCCTGGATCGTAACGGCGGGATATCGTGAAGGATCCTATTTACACCTGGAACACGCAGTTAACCGCTAGCCCGTAGGATGTATTGGGTATCCCCTCGTGTCGCAAACTCCGCTTGGTCAAACCGACGACTACCTGAAGCCGGCTGCAACACCTTGGTGGCAGTCGCTGCGATTTCGTTGGCTGCTGATCGCGCCCATCGTCGCCGCAGTCGGCGTTTATGCGATGCGCGAGCCGCTCGACGGGCTAAGTAGCCGAATTCATGCGACCTGGCAACTCGATCAGGCTCTCCGCGCACAAAGTGCCGACGATCCAGCGACCGCGCTCGAGAAACTCGATCAGGCGATCCAGGCGTGGCCGATGTCGGAGCAGTTGTACATGCTGCGCGCCCAAATGCGACGGCGCGCTGGCGATTTGCGCGGCAGCATGGAAGACTACGACATCGCCATCCAGCTAGCTCCTAAATTCGCCGAAGCCTACATGCAACGCGCCGTGGTGCGTCGCATGTTGGGTTATACGACCGACGCCTTGGAGGACGTGAATACGGCCATCGTATTGCGCCCGCGCGGCGAGGCGGAGCCGCTGAATTTGCGCGCCTATCTGCGGGCTCTTTCCGGCGTGGAACTGCAGGAGGCGCTTGTCGACATTGACAAGGCGCTTAGCACGGTTGATTCCGCACCCGCTGCGTGGCTCGATACGCGCGCCTGCGTGCTGCTGGGGCTTGGTGAATTGGATCGAGCGCTCGAGGACATCGACACCGCCTTACGCTTGATGGAAACCGACCGCGACGAGCTTATGAATTCCGAACGCTATCGCGAATTGACTTCGGAATCGCAGCAAGCGTGGCAGGAACAATATACCGAGAGCCTTTCGGTCATGTACCATCATCGGGCGCAGATCTACAAGGCGCAAGGTGAAGCGGACCTCGCCGACGCCGATGCCCGTCATGCCGAACAGCTCGGATTTCGGCCGGAGATCGAGTAGCGTCCCGGTCGTCGACTCGTGCTATTCGGCAGCGCACAGCTCCGACATGTCGCCGGCAAACTGGCCGATCGGTTCGATGTCGACGCCGTCGTGTAGGAACACCTGATCGCGTCCGGCGCCTTTCGCGCTGTAGAGGGCCGAATCGGCGCGGACGATGAGCGATTGCGGCGTGTCGTCTTCGCGGGCCTGAGCTAGTCCTGCACTTGTGGTAAGCGGCAATTGCTCGCGCACAAGCTTTCGCACGCGTTCGCCAAAGATGCTAGCCGCTTCGAGATCCGTGTGCGGCATGATCACGACGAATTCTTCGCCCCCATAGCGAGCCACGATATCGGTGTCGCGCACCGCTTCGTCGAGTAGTCGCGCGAATCGCTGTAGCATCCGATCGCCGTGCATGTGCCCGCGCTCATCGTTGATGCGCTTAAAATGATCGATGTCGAAGATGGCGATCGAGAAGGCCTGCTTGTAACGCTGCAGCAGCGCAAACAGGTTATCGAGCGACTCATCCAACGCGCGGCGATTGCTGACACCGGTGAGCGGGTCGGTGCGGACCTCGGTGAACGACATCAATTGTGTGCTTTGTTGCCGTATTTCGTCGTAAGCGAGCGAAATCTTTGTTGCCAGTTCCAGTGTTGGCTTGAGCATCGACTCAGCCTCCTGGCACAGCGCTTTCCACGACGCGTCGTCCTCGTGTTCCGCCAGCTCGCCAACCCGATTCTTGAACGTTGTAACGCATGCACGGTGCGCCGCTAGTTCGCGCCGGACGGAGTCGGCAATCTTTTCCAACTCATTGGCCACGTGGCGAGCGCGACGCAACTCGCGGCGGGCCTGTTCTGTTTCCGTCGTCGCTGTCGGTCGAGTTCGGGTGCCGAAGAGGTAGCCGATCAACGCTACGGCGGCCAGAGCCATCGGCGCCGGGATGCTGAAGTTCCAGAAGTCCATGCTGGCGAGCATAAGTGTGGTCGAGGGGGTCATGGCGAAATCCTATTCGGGCGAAGCCCGGCAATGCCGAACGAGATCAGTAGCTGTTGCGCGATCCGTAACCGCGCAAAAAAAGGAAGCCGAGCACCGTCGCTGCGCTGAGCAGGATCAGCCATTCGGTTCGATTCATGGCGTCGATCAACGCCCAAATGTCGGCAGCTCTGGTGGAACACCAGCGCTGCGCA
>JAGQOS010000039.1 GCA_020427265.1 Planctomycetales bacterium | reverse complement strand
GAATCCTAGAAGTCCAGGTGCACGGTCTCCCATTTGGACTCGGTACACACGCGCAATGGGACGTGAAGTTGGATGGTCGTCTTGCTCAAGCCGTGATGGCGGTTCAAGCAATCAAAGGTGTGGAAATTGGTCTTGGATTCGAGTCTGCACGACGCCGCGGATCGGACGTGCACGATCCCATTCATTTTGACGCGTCGATGCAAGATACGCCAAGCCTCGGGTACACGCGTCCGACAAACAACGCTGGCGGGCTTGAAGCCGGGATGACAAACGGCCAGCCCCTTGTCATCAGGGCGGCAAAAAAACCTATCAGTACGCTGCGTAAGGCTCTTGATTCGATCAACTTGAAGACGAAGGAGCCTGAGGCGGCTAATTACGAACGAAGCGATGTTTGTGCCGTGCCTGCTGCGAGTGTCATCATCGAAGCCGTGGTTGCATTTGAGATTGCCAGAGCGTTAATCGATAAGTTTGGCGGTGATAGTGTCACGGAAATGAAAGCTCGCTACGACCAATACTTGGAATTGGCGCGGCAGCGGTAGTCGTTGCGACGCTTCTCTGTCGTGCCGCTGCAGATTTGTTATATTCAAGAAGACGCTGCATGCTCCGTTTCCCGTAGAGATCGGGAATATTGCTCTTCTTTAGGTTCGGTGATGCGCCGTATCTGCTCTGGTTGGTGGCGATGGCGAACTCAGCATTACATCGGCAGTTGACTTCGTTCGAGCGGTACATGCTCGCGGACGACCGCGTCGCATATCCGATGAATTTTTTCCTGCGGTTTGAATTCACCGGGAGCCTGGATCAACATGTTTTGCAACGTTCGCTTGAAGAGTCAGCATTGCAGCACCCGTTGCTAACAGCTACGATTTGTCGGACGGCTGGACACTGGGGGTGGCAGCGTAAGTTGCAGACCACGCCGCGTCTTCACGATATGACGCGCCAAGGTGTTGCCGGACCGTTGCGTTTTCGCCCTCTCGATGTCAGGCATAGCGCGGGCTTGCAGGCCTTTCTTTGCGCACGCGGCAACAAAAGTGAGCTCTGGTTACAGGTTCATCATAGTTGCGCCGATGCCGTTGGGGTTTTGCACTTCGTTCGTTCCTGGTTCGTCCGCTATGAAAAACTCCTGTCGGGAGCGGCGCAACACAACTTGATGTTCCCTAACCAACGAAAAACCTGGATCGTTCCGGATGGACAGACGTGTCGTCCAGATCTGCCTCGGTGGAGATACATGTCGCCGCGCCGGCGAGAGTGGCGACGTCTCGCCAACTTTGCGGTTCATCGCCCAAGGCGCATACTCGCTCCCGAGCGTACCAGCAAAGCGACGCCACATGAGGCGCCCTGGCCTGCCTTCGTTCGTCGCAAAATGAACTGGACGGCCGACGCCTGGCGACGAACTAAAGCAGGCTTGCCGCCTGATGCGAGTTTGAATGACCTGCTGGTGACGGGACTCTTCTCAACAATCGCTCGTTGGAATGACGATGTCGTGAAAAGGCGACGCGATTATTCGCTGCGTATCGCCATGCCTGTCGATCTGCGCGCAGCAACGGGAAATGTCGCGGAAGCAAGGAACCATGTCAGTATTGTATTCTTAGATCGAACCTCGCGCGCGATTCGTGACGGTCAAGATCTACTTGCAGGGATTTGCCAAGAGACAGGGTGGGTAAAGAACCACCACGGTGCGTTCGTTTTGCACGATGTTCTCAATGCATTGCATGGCGTACCTGGAGGTATCGAGGCTTTGACAGCGCCGACGACCTGCACCTCGACAACCGTGCTAAGTAATCTTGGGCCCTTGAGCCGTTATCTGCCACATTCCCAGCGATTGCAACTCGGAGAAGCGACGCTGACGGACGTGGACTTCCTGCCTCCGATTCGGCCAGGAACGCTAGCAGCTTTCGGCATTTTGACTTACGGCGATGAAATCGGAGTCGGCATGCAGTACGACAGGCTGCGACTCTCACCCTTGATAGCAGAGATGCTGCTCGATCGAGTTGTATCCACATGGGAACAAGACCTTGCTGGCGGGTAAGCCGGGGCGGCAGCTTGTCGAATCGGTCTTGCCAGCATGCAGCTGACGACACTACTCTCTTGAGGCGGATGTGTCTGTTTTCAGCTACTTTGCATGTCCTTAGCATTTTGACCGGATGTTGATGCACGAAGTAAATCGTCGTTGGATTTGTCGCACTACGTTTCTTGTCACGTGTCTTGCGCCAACGATCTCCTGTGCGGGCTTTATCATCTGGTGCCAAACGGGAACTCCTCTCGCAGAGGCGGAACGGCTGTTCGCTCTGTTCGCTCGCACTTCCGTACAGATTGAACGCCGGACGAATCCGCGGCCGGGGCACTATCGATTCGAAAACGTTGTGTTCAGCGGACCACAGCAGTTGGGTGAGAACCTGACGCTATCGGATCTCACGCTAGTGCAAAGCGAATCGACAACATACATCCGTTCACAAAACGCACAAATTAACGCCAAGGGCTGGAATGTCGCGCTGCAACGCATTCTCGACAATATGTGGGCATTGAAATCGAGTGCGATTGAATTCCATTGCGCTAATATGCAATGGAGCAATGGGAAAACGCCGCTGGAACTGCGTGATTTACGTGTTGCGATGCAGCCGACACGGCAAGGCAGGCAGGCGATCCTTACGGCCATGATGCCCAGTGGCGAGTATTTTCGTTTCCGACTCCTGCGAGATCGCGATGAGGCTAAACGGGTTCGGTGGGAGATCGACACCGGGAACGCCGTGATCCCTTGTGTGCTGCTGGCGGAGAGATTTCCAATCGCGGCGCGTCTTGGTCCGAAAGCCAAGTTTCGCGGTTCCTTGCGATGTGTGAATGACGGCCCCGGTGACGACGGACGACTGGTCGGCGAGATTTCCGATGTGGCGTTGGCTGAGATTTTGGGAGAAAAATTTCCCTATCGCTGGACAGGAAACGCGAAGATTGCCGTACACTCCGCATACTTTTCACAGGGACGTTTGAGCGAAGCGACCGTTTCGATACTCGCTGGTCCCGGCGAGATAGAGCGAGGACTAATTCTCAAAGCGCAGGAGTCCTTCAACATTGCCGATTTGCGACATGATGAAGCCCTTGACTCCACCGAAAGCTACCGGCAATTCGGCGTGGCGGCATACATCGGCCCCACCGGGGTCGTTCTCCGAGGAATCGCCGACCCTGCCTCACCAGGCGCACTTCTCACAACGCGGTGGGGATCGCTAGTGCAGCTTGACGAACCGCATCATCCCAGCCAGCCGCTAACTAGTCTGCTGCATCTCGTTGGTGGCGAAAGTCGTTTTCTGGCTCCAGTTTCGGCAAGTTCCGATGCACTGGCGCGCATACTGCCGCTGCCAGAATCTCCAATTCGCCAGGCGCAGCGATAATGACGTTGGTGCCGAGCGACGCGGGATCAGACTAGTAATTCGTTTTTGGGGCGATACAAAACGACGACTGGTAACATCGTTGCTGAAGCAAAGGCAAAGCTCCAACTCGGAGCGGCATGCCAAGACGCCAGCATCGTGGCTATCTGTTCATAGTAGAAACCGGCAATCAAGACTCCTACCCAGTTCGCCTGATTCATAACGGCAATCATACGCCCCTTGAGGCCGTCGGGCGGGCGCGACTGCAAGAACACTTGAATGGGCACAGCAAAGAGTCCGGTGAATATCCCCAAGAGAATGAGTACGGGAAAGCTTCCCCAGAAACCCAACACATGCCCTTCGGCCGTACTGATTGCCAGCACGGCCAGCGATACGACAACTCCGAATCCACCAATGCGGACGAGACGAAAGTTCACGGCGCTGCCGGAAATCAAACCGCCGCCAGCGCACCCGATGGCGATGCCAGCTCCAATGGCGGCGGAAAGGTAACTCGTTTTCGCTTCACCAACGTGCAATTGATTCATGCCTAGCGCGTTGACCGATGGTGGCACGAGCGCCGCTACCATCCAAAAGATGCTTGATACAACGGTCGCGAGCAGTAGCGACGCGTCTCGTCGCAATAGTCGCAACATGTCGCCGGGAATTACAAACGCCGATGGCGACAATCCAAGTTCCGGGCGAGCAGCCGGAACGTGTCGAATCACCAGGGACGTGCACGTCCCGACCACAGCAATGGCAACACACACGGCAGACAGTATCCAAAGATGGTGACGGAACTCCTGTAGCAGAATGCCGGCCAGTGCCGTGCCCAGGATAATTGCCAGGAAGGTTGTCATCAGGATCGTGCCGTTTGCTCGGGGCAGATCATGGTCATGCAACATTTCGGGAAGAATCCCATACTTTGGAGGGCCGAATAACGCGCTTTGCCCCCCCATGAGAAAAAGCACGGCGTACAGTCCGCTCAGCCCGTAATTTCCAATGGAAAGGAAGGCAAGAAATCCCGCCGCCATTACGACGATTTCCAGCAGTTTACAGGCGACGATCAGGCGTCGCTTGGGAAATCTGTCTGACAGATAGCCAGCAATGCCCGTCAACAGCAGGAAGGGCGCGGCGAAAATATAAGTGGCCATTCCCTGTTCGTCGACACGGCCGGTCGTCGCAGTCTCTCCAACAAACTCCGCAGAAAGCGATAGTAGCAACACTAGCTGTTTGAATAGATTGTCGTTAAAAGCGCCTAGAAATTGCGTAGCCGTCATGCCCCAGAAGGAAATGTCCTCAGAGAGCGACGCGGGCAGAGCTTTGCTATTCACCTGATTGGGCATGTAAGAATTATGGCGACAGTGGCCGGCCATCAACAACCCCGCTCTATGAGCGAACGGAAACTCTCGATGGGAACCGGCTTCATTCCGCGTTCTCGCCAAACCGCTCTAGGGAAAGCGAGGCTTATGCAGTACAACTTTGCAAATCTTACAAGCGGCGCAGGCCCTCAACAAACGTTGGACGATCAGCCATGGAGCCGCAAAACGCAAGACTGCAGGAAGCCAAACACGTTTAAAGCGTTGTAGAACAATTGGGAGAATTGCGGCGCAATTTTTGCTCGCAACCTCGTCTCAATCGAAAACCGGTACACAAGGATGTGTGCCGTTAAAAGTCGCCCCTACTTTCTGTGAAGGCGGGTCGGAGCATGGAAGCTCGAACACTCTATGCCGTAGGCATGATGGCGGTCCTTTCGTCACTTGGCGCCAGTTATCGCACAGCCAATTTCGTTGTCGACGCGCCGACGCCGCAGTTGGCGAAGGAAATCGGCGATAACGCCGAAATCCAGCGGCGCGAGCTGGCCGTTCAGTGGCTCGGCGCCACCATGCCCAATTGGGCACAGCCATGTATGCTCACGGCGCAAGTCGCGCCGAATCTCGGCGCCGGAGGCGCGACCAGCTTTGTTTTCGAGCACGGCGAGGTGTTTGGATGGCGCATGACGATTCAGGGTTCACGAGAGCGCATTCTGGACTCCGTTCTGCCACATGAAATTACCCACACGATATTCGCCTGCCACTTTCGTGAAGCTTTGCCTCGATGGGCCGATGAAGGCGCTTGCACGACGGTCGAACACTCCAGCGAACGGGCCAAACAGGAGAGGATGCTTATCACGTTCCTGCAGACCGGCCGCGGTATTTCGTTCAGCCGCATGTTCGCGATGAAGGAGTATCCTTCGGATATTATGCCACTTTACTCGCAAGGGTATTCGTTGGCACGTTTCCTGTTGGGGCAAGGAGGGAAACGACGTTATCTGCAATTTGTGCGCGCGGGACTCGATACAGATGATTGGCCCGCTGCCCTGCGGAGCCACTACGGATACGACAACTTGTTAACGCTTCAGAACAGTTGGCTCGATTGGGTGCGCAAGGGAAGCCCAGAAGTGCCGCCAGGACCGGCCACGCAACTTGTTGCAGCCACGGTTGAGGATCGACATGTGCCAGGAAATTCCGACCTGACATTTCGCACGCCGCATACTGCTGCGGACGGCGGTAGGCTTGTGCCGGTGACCACCGCTTCGCCCTCTCGATCAGCTGCCCGAGACGATGTCGCAACACATTCGCTGAGTCGGCAGCAGCAACTTTCCAAACCACTTCAGCCGGAGCATCCGCGGCAAGTCATACTGCAATGGAACAAGAGTTCATCGGCGTCAATCCAGAGTTCGGCCGTTCAACGCAACTCGGTTAGCAGGTAGCGCGTCGCGTGAAAAAAGACGGGAGCGGCGAAGCAGATCGAATCAATACGGTCCAGCACGCCACCATGCCCTTGTACCAAGGTGCCGTAATCCTTGACGCCTCGGTCGCGTTTGATCGCCGACATAGTCATGCCGCCCGCCAATGCCATGACGGAGATCAGTGCCGTCATCGCGCCCGTTTCAAGCGGCGAAAACGGCGTGGCCCAATAGAGCGCCGTGCCAAGCAACATGGCGCTGCCGGACCCGCCTAGGAAGCCCTCCCACGTTCGGCTGCTGCTCACGGCCGGAGCAATGTGGTGGCGGCCAAACAAACCGTCCCAGGTGTGCTGCAGTGCGTCGCAGAGTTGCACCATGACAACGAAGAAGAACAATAACAATTTCGTTTGCCCAGGTTTGTCTGGAATTTCAAGCTCAAGGAGCGCGGGAGCAAAGCTAAGGCAATAGACACAAACCAGCAGGCCTGACTGGATCTTTGCGGCGCGTTCGAGAAACCTTTTGTAATCGCCGGCAATGGCAACACGGGCCGGAATGAAGAGAAACGCATATACCGGAATCAGGATGCTGTACCATTCGTACAAATGCATTCCCACGAGCACATATTGTAGCGGCGTAAACAGAAAGAAGACCCAGAACAGGCTGCGGTGATCGCCCAAACGTGTCGGTGTGAGCGTAATAAACTCGCGCAGCGCCCAGAACGAAATGAGGCCGAAAAGCGTGACGGTTACACTGTTAGGAAAAACGACGGCGGCACCCAGCAAACTGCAGAGCATCCACCAGGCTCGCACACGCGCGTTAAACGTCTCGACCGCGGCGGGATTGATGCCAGATTCGGTATACCGCTTGAGAAGCTGACCGACCGCTGTGGCGACGGCCAGCAATCCCAACACCACTCCGATCAATCCCCAAGTCGGGCCCATAATTAACTCGTCTTACCAAGTCCAAAATAACGAAAATCGGCGCCGCAATTCACGCTTCCTTCAGTTTCAGAACGGCTTCTCTAGCGCGCGTTAGAAACTCTTGCTTCGACTCACCGGATTCGAGCCACATGGGTGGGCCGAAACTTACGCACGATAGGAGCGGTACGGGCAAGAACTCTCCTCTCGGCAAAACTCGATTCAGATTGTCGATATGGACGGGAACCACTTCAAGGTGCGGTCGCTTTTTACATAAATAGTATAAGCCGCTCTTGAATTCACCGACACCTTCGCCACTGCTGCGACCGCCTTCAGGAAAAACGATCAAGGAATACTTGTCTCCCATCTCTCGAAGCATGAGGTCAACCGGGCTCTGGTGGACCTTGATCTCTGTGCGATCGATCAACAGAGCATTGAACGTGCGCGCCAGATACCTGCGAACCCAGCCCCGAATCCAGTAATCTTTGGCAGCTACGGGACGTGTCAGTTGGCGAACTTCTCGGGGTAACGCCGACCAGACAACAATGGCATCCAGGTGGCTGGTGTGGTTGGCGAAGTATACGCGTTGGCAAACATCTGGCTGAGAGTCGACCCAACGCACACTCGAGCCACTAAGTATCTTGGCGGCCGCGGACAGCAAGCCTTGCGAAATGACTAATTGTCGTGTCATTCGTTGAAAAAGTCACCAAGTCATAACCGTGGTGTCCAGTCTTGAGTCCTGTTGGAAAGGTCGAACCGTGATTGCGTTGTGTTACCATAATGCCGTAGAATCGCTATGCTAACACGCAAAGACCACCTGTAGTAGTCCTGCCATTGGTCCAGTCGATGATGGACGCATTCCAGCGGCGGAAGGGGTTGGATTTCCTCGATGAAGCCTCACGTCATCTGCTTGGCGATCGATCGTCTACGCGCTTCCGCCCTGGGGCCCTATGGGGCCGCTTGGTGTGATACTTTGGCGTTCGATCGCCTGGCGAGTGAGTCGCGTCTGCATGACCAACTTCTCTGCGAATCGTTGCAACTCGAAGAAACTTACCGCAACTTGTGGGGGCCATCTGCTGGGCGGAATGTAGACAGCGAGCCGATGCCCGCCTCGTTGCCGGCCGCGAGTGTCTCGGCGGGATATCAGGCGATGTTGCTCACGGACGAGCCGCTCATTGCGAATCACGTATCGGCTCAGGCGTTTATGGAACGCATCGTTTTGCAGCCGGAGCAGGTGTCGAACGCGGCTGACACGATCGAGGAGACTCAGATCGGACACTTTTTTGCGGCGGCGACCGACGCTCTCCGTGCTTTGCGCGAATCGTCGAGCAGGCCGACCTTTCTTTGGATGCATTGCCGAGGGATGGCAGCTCCCTGGGATGCTCCCTGGAAACTGCGCGAGAGTCTGGCGGAAGAGGGCGATCCGACTCCGCCACGCAACGTAGATGTACCGTCCGAGGTAATGCCACCCGACGCAGACCCCGACATACGGTTGGCGCATACGCAATGCTACACGGCTCAAGTTGCCGTACTCGATGCGTGTTTAGGGGTGTTCTTGGAACAAATCGAGGACCTTAAGTTGGCTCGCGAAACGCAGGTTGTCGTGTTTGGCCTCCGTGGATTTCCGCTTGGCGAGCACGGAACGATCGGAGCGGCGGCGGAGCAGCTTTATCATGAGTCGATGCACGTTCCGCTCTTCATTCGAGAGTTCGATCAAAGGAATGCGGCGTCGCGGGTTGATACGCTAGCAACGCATGGTGACCTGCGTTTGTTTCTTGCTCAAAAAATACGAAACAACGGCCAACCGAGCGAACTGCTATCACTACCTTGCTCGCTGAATCAGAAAGCTAGAGATCGAGTTTGTGCTGCAAACGGTCTGGAGCGGGCGATTCGTACACCCGCTTGGCATTTACGCGTGCCAGGTAGTGATGAAGGAACGCCGGAATTGTATGTAAAACCAGATGACCGCTTCGAGATGAATGAGATAGCCGCCTTATGTCCCGAAATCGTTGCTCGCCTCCAGGCGGCAATCGTCGACACCGACGCCTATCTGCAAGGCGATTCACAGCCGCTAGCAATGCTGTCGGATGAGCTGATCAGCGGCAACAGCTAGCGCTGAGAGACTCGTAGTGCGCAGCGCAATTCGGGCTAGTTGCGATTGTGGTTGACTACTACAATTCGCCCCCCCGCTCGAAGGCAATTTCCCTCGGCGCGCAGGGCGATCTACACGCACTCTAACGAATTTCATTTGACGATGCACGGACAAGGAAGTCCGAGTTTCATTCGCCGCTCCCGCTGCGCCCCCGCGCGCTCGGTGTTTCACGCCGTTTTGTTGGCCATCATGGCCGGCGTATTCGGAGTCAGTGCGGAATTGCAGGGCGCCGCGCGCGAGATTCGTCTACGCTTTGCCTGGGGTGGTGGGCAAGAACGGCAATGGAAGATGCAAGTTGATGCCCAACACGGTGTTTTAACACAGCTAACACCGTTAGGAATTGAACCCGACGAGAATCGGGCAATGTGGCTCGAAGAGAATCGCGTCTCGGTGCAGCAGCCGACCCCGCGTTCCTACGAGGCCTTTGAGGTGACCATTCAGGCAGAAGAACTCGCCGAATTGCGCATCGGGCTCGTGGATCAATTGACGCAAGCCAAGCCAATCGAAACGACGCTGAAAATTGCCGAGCTATTGCGGGCGCCCTACAACAGCGCCCTCGATGAACAAGGAAACCGACTCTTTGTCACGCGTGCTCCGGGCGACCTCATCGATGTGCGTATGGATCGCAAACATCTCATTTATTCGCCGGAGGAGCCGATTTCTCTATCGCTCTTGCCGCGTTTTAATGGGGAATTGCCAGGCGACGCCAAAATCAAGGTCGTTCTACGCCATGCCAGGGATACCAAGGCTCTTTGGAGCCATGAATACTCGCTTGCCGAATCCGTCAATGGTTCGCAGGTCGCCGCCATTCCAATCACGATGAACGCGCCCAACCTCGAGGGCGCGTATCAATTCGACATCGAACTCGCGCAGCCGGGAATCGCCGAACGTTTCGTACCCGTCGTGCGACAACGACTAATCGGCAATCGCGTCCTTGGTAAACGCGGCCTGCAGTTTCTGGTGCTTTCGCCGAGCGCGCCTGTCGATGCGCCGAACGAATCCGAAGCAGTGCCGTGGAAGTTAGTTGCCGAAATCGATCCCGCAAATCCGGGGTGGTGGAATCGCTTGGTGCAGCGCCCGCAGTTCGCGCTAATTCCGGGGTGGCCCCAAGGGCCATTACGGAGCGGTCCGCCTCAGTTCGAACGGCATGGTCAGGGACAGATGGTAAAGTTGGCCGCTGCCCCTCAAGATCCCGAGCCGGCATGGGAAGCCTATCCCTTGCCCATTGATCAGGTAGGTCGTCCACACATTGTCGAGGTTGAGTTTCCGGCAGACTTGGAGCAGCGGATATCCATCAGCATCGTGGAGCCCGATGCAGCAGGAAACGTGCTGCCAATCGGCATTGATACGGCTGTTACGGTATCCCGAGATCTCTTGCCGGTTGACGCGGCGCCAAATGTGCAACGCGTGATCTTTTGGCCACGGACCCCTTCGCCGCTAATTCGAATAACGCAGGGCGGAAAGCCTGCTTCACTCTTCCGAAGGGTACGAGTCTATGCCGGCCCCGAACGTCTGCCACATACAGGGGCGTTCCCGCAGCTGCATTCAAGAACATGGGGTGGTTTTTGGGGCCGTCCTCTGCTCCCAGAAAACTTCAATGCGACGCAACAATTAGACGAAGCCAGCGGCCAGAGCATCGACGATTGGCAAACTTTCTACGAGGCAGGTACACGCCTCGTTGAATATCTGAAATACACCGAACGGAACGCCGCCATGATGTCGGTCCTGGCGGAAGGCAGTTCCGTTTATCCCAGCGCCATTGTGGCTCCTTCGCCGCGTTATGATACGGGAAGGCTGGGGCTCATGGGTAATGATCCCGTGCGCAAAGATGGCCTGGAAATGCTGTTCCGTCTATTTGAACGAGAACGATTAGTACTCGTTCCCTCGATACAATTCTCCAGTCCGCTCCCCGAACTCGAAGCGCAACTGCGACAAGGCGGTGCCCAGGCGATCGGGTTGGCGCCCGTCGATAGCAACGGTCGAGCATGGACGGATTCGAACCATCCGCATCGGGGCATGGCGCCGTACTACAACCCACTCGACCAGCGAGTCCAGGCGGCGATGTTGGCGGTTGTACGCGAGCTTATTCAGCGTTATCGCCAACACGGTGCCTGGGGAGGCCTCGCCTTGCAGCTCGATGCGTTTGGGTATGCACAACTTCCTGGAGCGGCCTGGGGATTCGATGACGTCACCGTTTCGAGATTTGAACGCGAGTCGGGAATCCGTGTGCCCGGCGATGGCGACAGTCGCTATCAAGTGCGCGCCGAGGCCCTGCTCGGACCATTGCGTCAGACCTGGCTGGAATGGCGAGCAGCCATTTTGGCCGAGTTCTATGCTCAGATTCAACATGAACTTGATTCCACGGGTCGCGATCTACCGCTGTACCTTGTGCCAGGTGATCTCTTCGAAGCGCCGGAACAACAAGCTGCGCTCCGACCATCGTTAATTCGCAAGGCATCGGTTGATTCGGCAATGCTCGAAATGGGTATCGACCTGCGCAGGTTCGGCGAAGATTCGGGAATTGTCGCGATGCGTCCCCGGCGGCTTGGCGGCGACTTGGCGCCCGAAGTGGATCCGCTTCGCAGCCAATTAGATTCGGCGATTCAACTAGATCGAACTCTTTCTTCGTCATCGCAGCGAGCCGCGCTGTTCTACGCACCGCCCCGTCGTCAACGACTGGCTTCGTTCGACGCGAAAAGTCCGTTCGGGCAAGACCGCACGTACACGATGATGGTCATACAGGATAGTAGCTGCGGAGCGAATCGACGACGGGAGTTCATCAGATCTTTGTCAGGTCAGG
Source organism: Planctomycetales bacterium (assembly GCA_020427265.1). GTDB lineage: Bacteria > Planctomycetota > Planctomycetia > Pirellulales > JAGQOS01 > JAGQOS01. Next base: position 6,241 of record JAGQOS010000039.1, on the reverse strand, counting down.
ACCCCACGTCGATTTTTGACGGAGGGTGGTTTGCCTCGCTCGGTCAGGAGCACGAATTGCATTCCATGATTCGAGCTTTCAAGGAATTGCCCGCGAGTCGCTTTAGCGATTCTCCAGCCAGTAAACAGCCCATTCATGCACGACGATGTGCAACCGAGAACGGGACGTACCTGTATTTCCTTAACGAATCGCCGTGGAAGATCGAAGCGAGCATCCGCTTATCTGCATCGCTCGACTGCCAATGGCGCAGGCTGGGAGTAGCTCCGGATTGGGAACTGCTATCGCGAGACTCGAGCGGCCCTTCGATCCGTGTGGCAATGGAAGGCTTTGATTTTGTCGCCGTCCAACTGTCGGACGCGGAATCGAAAATTCTCGACATCAATTTCTCTGAGCCCGACGGACTTGCCGCGGCATTGGAAGGGCGAATCCGTGAACTCTCAGCCCGCGCCGATGCACTGCCACGCCAGCCGGCTCTGTCCAATTTTACGAATGGAGGCTTTGAAGACCCGCAGACCGATGTGGAATCGATTCCGGGGTGGACGTTGCATGAACCAAGCAGATCCCGGCTTAGCGTGGATGCTGATTCGAAACATGGCGGTGAACATTCGATTGTCTTTAGCTCGAGCGGGCGTTTGGCTTCGTTGGAAAGCGATTGGTTCGAGGCGCCCACAACTGGACGACTTGCATTTTCGGTGTGGATGCGGACTGAAAATCTGGAAAAACAACCGCTCGTGCAATTGGCGGTGGTCGGCAAGACTCGTGATGAGCCGATTCAACGGTTCGCGCAAGTCGGAGGCGCCGCCGATCGCGGCGTGCCCTTGAAGGACGATTGGACTTCCTACGTTTTTCAAATCGATGATTTGCCCACGGCGCGAATGCAACAGATGCAAGTCCGTTTCGATCTGATCGGCAAGGGCGAAGTATGGATCGACGATGTCGAGATCTTTCCTTTGAGCTTCACAAAGGATGAAAGAATCGAGATATCGAAGATCGTGGTGTCGGCTAGCGGAGCACTCGATAGCGGGCGATGGAGCGACTGTTTGCATCTGCTCGAAGGGTATTGGCCGAATTTTCTAATGCATCATGTGACAGTAACTGAAAACGACTCGATCCTGAGCGCTCGCGCGCCCGAAGCTGCATCTCGGCCGACCACCCGCTCTGTCGAAGAGAAGCCGGGATTCGTCGATCGCGTGCGTGGTTATCTTCCCAAATGGCGCTTCTGACATGCATTTGGAGCCACGCTTTATCGCGAGCTCTTCAGCCGCGGCCAACTCTCGGCGAGAGCGGAGAACATTCCTTGGCCGATGTGAGCATGCCGCACGTGTCGCAGGAGCCGGTTAGTCGGCCTGTAACGACTGGCGGCTTCCCGACGCATTTCTTTGACGCAGGCCAGTTTGTGAGCTATTCGTTTTGTTAGTGGGCAGATTGTGCCCGCTCAGCGACCCGTCTACTCGCGCGAGTTTATCGCCTGTGAATCCTCTCATACGATCTCGCTCGCACCGTCGCGGTGCGGCAGCCGTCGAATTTGCCGTGGTTGCCGCGCCCCTGTTTCTCTTTGTCTTTGCCAGCATCGAGTTCGGGCGTGCGCTGATGGGCATTCAATCCCTGGAAGAAGCAGCGCGTGCGGGATGCCGGCGTGCGATCCTTCGCGATGCGACATTTGCGGAAATTGAATCGGAAGTCGACCAGCTCATGGCGACGGCCGGAATCGATAACTATTCCGTGCAGACGCAACCGTCGAACATCGCGACTGCCGAACAGTGGGACCCGGTGTCGGTCACCGTGTCTGCCTCGTTTGGAGATATGAGTTGGCTGCCCATGCCCATGTTCCTTGGTTCCAAAACCTACCTGGCATCGGCCACATTGCCCAAAGAGTATGAGACGGAAGAGGATGAGGCTACCGAAACGGTCGAGTAATTGGCGGCAACGTTTTTCGCTCCAATGCGGACACTGCGAGAGGCAACCATGAAGAAACGAAGCATACCTAAGAAGCGGCGTCGGCGTGGCGCGACCATGATTCTCATTGCGCTGATGATGGTTATGTTGCTGGCCATGGTTGCCTTTGCCGTCGACGTTGGCCGCATGTACGCCACGCGTTCGCAGCTACAAACGGCAGTCGACGCTGGAGCGCTGGCCGCCGGACTTCAACTTCGCGAAGATTCCGATGATATTGCCGCCGCGGTCGCCGCGGGCGAGGATTTTGTACAACAGAATCGGGTCGGATCGTTTGTTACCGTACCCAAGGACGCGATTGTTGTGGAAACGGGCACCTGGGATAAGGACACCCGCCTTTTCACGGCGGGCACAGTCGATGCTGATGCGGTGCGAGTGCGCGCTACGTTGGACCAGGAACCGTTCTTCTTCGGCAAGGTGCTCGGCAACGACACGTTTGCCGTACCGCGCGCCGCGATTTCCTATGCGGGGGGCAATCCGCTTGACATTATCATGACGCTCGATCTGTCGGGGTCGATGAAACAGCAGGGACGCATCGATGCGTTGAACTACGCCGCGCCCATCTTTGTCGACATCATCCAAGAGGTTGGCGACGACGACCGTATCGGCGTGATGGGATACGGCGCCATACCCAACCAGTATGATCCGGCAGCGCAAGGACATACGGGAGTAAGCTACCTCGAAACACCAGCATCGCTGTTTCCCGATCCGAGTGCGGCTGCCGGCAGCGATTGGGTCGCGGTCAAGGAAGCCGACCTAACCTACGACCTGGATTATATTCGCGATGGCGTTCTCGCTTCAGATACCTTGGTTGCGGACAAATACAATGGCTGGACTCCGATCGGTGCGGCTCTGCGAGATTCCGTGCACTACTTGGCGACCAATGCCAGGAATAAAGTCGGTAAAATTATTGTTCTGATGAGCGACGGCCACGCCAACAAACCAGCCGGTAATGCTCGCGGATACGCACTCGACATGGCGCATTATGCCCTCCAGAACGATATCACCGTATACACGATCAGCCTGGGCAATGCCGCCGATGAAGATCTTATGCAACAGATCGCCGATGTTACCGGCGGCGAGCACTTTGTCGCCTATGGTTCCGGCAACGGATTGGCGCAAAAACTGCGAGATGCCTTTGCTCGCGTCGCCAAGAAGATCAAGGAAACACAACTCGTACAGTAGCGGCTTCCTTCCCCACTTAGCTCTAAATCCATTCAAAGTCGAAACATGGCGCCCCCCCCTAAAACGAAACGCTCGCGCCGCGGCGCCGCTGTGGTCGAATTCGCGGTATGCCTGCCCCTGGTCGTGTTACTCATGCTCGGCATGATCGAGTTAGGGCGAGGTGTCATGGTGCAGCACACGATGCAGGAGGCCGCCCAGGCGGGCTGTCGCGTTTACTCGGCGCGCGATACGACGATCGATCAGGCCGAAGCGGTGATCAGCGAAGCAATGACCCGCGCTGGCATTTCCAACTATGCGGTCACCTACGATCCGCCAACAAAAGCGGCCATGAACGTTCACTTGGCGCCTGTGACCGTATCGATTTCCGTGGCGTATGCCGACGTAGCCTGGGTGACGCCAAACTATCTAATGGGCGCATCGGTAGATGGACGCTGCATCTTGCCGGCCGACGTCGATTAATCACCGTCGAGCTAATATCGCCTGGACTTGCGAAGGCAAGTCGCACGTAACTCGAAGGAATTCGGACAGCGCCACGTTCGTTCGCTGCGCCGCGCGGCAGGGTCTTTTACCAGAGCAGCTTCCAGGGCTTGCCCACGAGCATGCGAAGCGGGATGCCGGCGTGCCCAAACGTACGGCTATCGTCGGAAATCGGACTGTTGTCCCCTAACACAAAAAACTCGTCGTCGGCGAGGCGGACTCGGGCAGAAGGATCGCTAGGGGTGTTCGCAATTCGCGGCGCAGTGTAGTAAATGTCACGGTAAACCTGCAGGCGACGAAGCTCCACTTTTCCGCCGCGTGCGCCGATCGACAGGCTCCATGGCGACTGTGGCGATGCCCGCAAGCTCGCGCCTAGCGGACATTGGATAATTCTCCGCCTGTTAATTGCAAACGTGGCATGGCGATCAAATGTTGAGAATTCGAATTCGAATTCATGGCCTGCGAGTTCACCGTATTCTGTCGCTACCATTGTCTGCCGATCGCCGATCAGTCGGATTGCGCCACTTTCCAAGCTGACGCAAACGTCGTAGTGGGTTTCGGTGCTGCCGACGCGAAACCAAAGTTCGCCTGTGCTCTGGGCCGTGACCTTTCCCGTCAACATCAGGTCGTTCACGGACGCCAGTCGCCGAGACTCGCCTTGATTGTAGGCGTAGTCGTCGGTCAATCCGCCGCTGATTCCGGGTTGAAACGGCAGCCAATGGATCTCTTGTTTTACAGATTCGGCATTCGACGCATGTGCAAACGCTTTTGATATAGTGTCAAGCTGCCAATTGCCCGATACATTCCATCTCGGCGCGCCAGCGAGCAACTTGCGCGGCGCGAATCGCGCATCGTGAACCAGGATTCGACAAGACCGCTGCGCTTCAAGCTCCTTGACTGCGATCGACTCGTTTACATACACGTCGCCATCGATGATTTGAATTACCTCGCCGGGTAACCCCACCACGCGTTTAATGCAGTAGCGTGCTGCATTATCCGGGCAACGAAAGACGACGGTTTCCCAGCGACGTGGCGCACGGTATGCAAAACTTACACGATCGATTAGCATGCCGTCGCCGGGCCGCTCCGGTTGCGTGTTAAACTCCGGGCCAATGTGCCGGCAGTTGGGGCAAGTTGTTGCCCCGTCGGACGGCGGCCGATCGATTCCACCGCGATAAGTGAAACCGCACGCAGGACAGACAAAATCGCGATGCGGTCCATACCATGATTCGGCCATGGAGCCGGCGGAAACTTGAATGGGAAGAAACACGCCTTGGAGCAAAAAGCAGCGTGTTGAAATCGCGAACATCGCCGTGCAGACAATTATTTCAGTGAACCGACGCACGGCGTTCTCTCCACTCAATGCCGCGCAGAGATGGTTGCTTGATCGAACACCTTACCACCCAGCAAGATTGCGGAGTACTCGAGCGTTTCGCCCTCGAAGGACAACAATTGAATATGATGGCCGCTGCCGACTTTGCCCGGCTGTTTTAAGTACCAGCGCGCCGGATCGTCAAATTTAGGCGTGCGCTGGCCCACGCCAAGCCCGCCTTCGCCTATGTAAACCACGCCGGTGGGGTCAGGCCGATTGTTGCGGATTGCCGGCGTTCGCTTAATCGTGTGACCATCGGCCTCGCAGGCCATGTCGAGGTTGTACTTTTCAAACAATGGCACCCAGTACTGAAGCCCGGGGCCTGGTGTCTTTACCGCGGGAAACACTGGGCGGTGATACTGCGCTAGCAACCAGCGATATTTCGGACGCGCGGTCGATAGTTGCTGCTCTAGCCACTTGGCTTGTTCGCCGCCCGCGCTGATATTGCTGTTGAGGGTTAAGAAACGAATGCTCGGTCCAATGTCGACCGCATAATAGTTCGCGTCGCGTGATGGAAAATCGAAAATGTCATTAAACAATTCGCCAATGTCGTGGTTGCCGCGAGCGGGAATGATCGGTGTCAGCCGGCCGTCGTCTGCGACCGTGAGCTCATGGTCCGACATCCATGCCGACCACTGGTCGAAACTCAAGCCGGTCGCCACGTAGTCGCCGCCATGTGCGAAGGCGACGATTTGCGGGTCTTTGCCGACTAACGATGCGATCATGCTGTTGATAGATCGACGCGCTTCGCGTCCGCTTCGTGAATCTCCACCGAATATGATTTTGAGCGGTTGATCTTTGGCTGGGGCCGTCTTGAAATACATCGCTGGCGAACGCTGGCCATCGCTCTCGATGACCAGACCGTAGCGCGTGGCTGGCGTCAATCCGGTCAAACGCACATGGTGATAGTACGTTGTTCCGCCGGTGTACTTGCCGTCGCGATGTGTCGCCACGGCGCCTTGTTGCGACTTGTCCGCCGTGGCGAAGTACACACGATGCTTATCGCCAGGCGACACGGTCGTCCACGAAACGGTCGCTTCATGTTGAGGATTGCTCGTCCACATGAGCCGCCATTGCGCCGGCTGAGTACCTTTCAATTCTGCGTCGGCAGATGCGAAAGCGGGAAGAATTGCCAGCATCGTCACTGTTGACAGGGCAAGCAGCAGTAGCGACGACAACCTCTTGTGTTTGGATTTGTTATGCGTCGACATCCCGATTCTGCTCCGTGGCTTGTCCCAAACGATGCCGTTTTCG